>JBIIYC010000008.1:0-30298 GCA_044347025.1 Bdellovibrionota bacterium | reverse complement strand
ACCACGTGTTTGGTATCTGCAGACACATTTCTTGTTCGGCAATATCCCGAGTATCCCGGGGACTCTTTACGAGCCATCTGCTCGTTGCGCTCACGCTCAAGCATCTCAGGCGTACAGTCACAACGGTATGCGAATCCTTTAGCAATTAGTTCCTCGGCTATCTCCCGGTATCGCGCCGTTCGCAGGCTCTGGATGTACGGTCCGTGACCTCCATCCAAATTGGGCGCTCCATCCCAGTCGTCTCCAAGCCTCTGCAACTCCTCTCGGCTTGGCCCCTCATCAGGAGTAATCCCGAACCAGCCAAGCTCCTCCAAAATAAATCGGATCGCTCCAGGCACTAATCGCTCCTGATCAGTATCCTCAACGCGCAGAAGAAACTTTCCACCGTAGTGCTTGGCCAACAACCACGCGAAGAATGCGGTACGGAAACCACCAACATGCTGGAATCCGGTCGGCGATGGAGCAAATCGAGTTCGAACCTCTTTCATGAAATACGTCCTTGGTCTTGTATACGGGCGCTGAAAATATAGACCATTACCCCTATCGAGGCAAAAGCCTTGATCATGGGGGGATCGCCCTTCTTTGAAAGGGATTGTATGGGGATACGTGGGAGGCCGGGCGTGTTGTTGGCCCTTCGTAACGTAAACGAATACTGCCTGCGGCCGCAGGCTCTCTCTATCCACGCAACGAATGGCGGGCGACACGCCCGCCCTCCCCCTAACGCGAATTTTACCAGGGAGGCGGACGTGTCACCCGCCCTCCCTACAGCATCCCCAACAATTCCTGCTCGGTGAGGACAGGAACCCCTAACTTCTTGGCGTTATCGAGCTTTGACCCCGCCTCTTCCCCAGCGACTACATACGTCGTCTTCTTGCTGACCGAAGAGGAAACCTTTCCGCCGAATTCGAGGATCTTCTCCTCCGCTTCCTTTCGACTCATCGTTTCAAAGGTTCCGGTCAGAACGAATGTCTTCCCAGCCAGCTTCGCGGCTTTCTGAGCGTCAACACGGATCGGCTCGGGCTTCACCCCGTGCTGTACGAGCGCGTGCACAAGAGCACGCTCATCTTCATCTTTAAGAAACGATGCAATAGAGCGCGCAGTCTCAGGTCCGATCTCATCTATCTCCAGTAGCTCCTCCTCGTTCAGCGCAAGGAACCGCTCAACGGTCCCACAGTGCCGTGCGAGAATCAGAGCTGTCTTACTACCGACGTGTCGAATGCCGAGACCAAAAATAAATCGATCAAGGGGGCGCGTCTTGCTCCCCGAAATCGCATCGACGAGATTCTTACTTGATAACTCTCCCATACGGGGTAGCTTCATAAGGTCATCGACCGTCAGTGAATAGATCGAGGGAAGATCCGCTACCGAATTGTGCTCTAACAGAAGGGCAACCATCTTGTCGCCGAGCCCCTCAATATCCATGGCATCGCGCGTTGCGAAGTGAAGGATTCGATTGTGAAGTTTCGCCGGGCACCGCGCGTTCGGGCACCGAACGACCGCCTCACCGGCGATGCGCTCAACGGGGGTGTCGCACTCTGGACATGCCTTTGGAAAAACGAATGCCCTCTCTTTGCCCGTGCGTGCGCCCGTTATCGGAGCGACTACGGCGGGAATGACATCACCCTGCCGGCGCACAACAACGCTATCCCCTATCAAAACGCCTTTGCGCTCTATCTCATCTTGATTGTGTAGCGTCGCGCGCGACACGATCACACCACCGACACGCACCGGCTTGAGTACCGCAACAGGTGTGAGCGCCCCCGTTCTCCCGACTTGAATGATGATATCGTCCAAAGTCGTAACCGCTTCGACCGGCTTAAACTTTGCAGCTATCGCCCAACGCGGCGAGCGTTGTCGAAATCCCAGTCGGCGTTGAAGTTCTACGTCATTTACCTTGATTACGATCCCATCTACCTCAAACGGGAGCGAATCACGATCTGCTTCTGCTTTCTGATAGGCAGCAATAAGCTGCGAAACACCCTTCACAACACGGAATCCGGGCGAGATCGAAAACCCAAACGATTCGATTACCTTCATCGCCGCACTCAGAGGCTGTGACGAAATCGCTACCAACTTTTTGTGCCTGCTCTCAACCACACCGAGTCCATAGGCAAAGAACCAGAGGGGTCGCTTGGCTGTCTCTTGCGGATCGAGTTGGCGAAGGCTTCCCGAGGCTGCGTTTCTCGGATTGGCGAAGCTCTCCTCTCCTCGCGCAAGACGCTCAGCATTCAAGGCCTCAAACTCCTTCTTTCGAAAGAGCACTTCGCCTCGTACCTCAAAGAGCCCATCCGGTTCAGGATCCTCTCGAAGTTTAAGTGGGATAGCCTTAATCGTACGCACGTTCGACGTGACATCCTCGCCTGTGGTGCCATCACCGCGCGACGCTGCCTGCGTCAGGAGGCCGTTCTCATACGAAATCGAAACGGCCACTCCATCGAACTTGAACTCAACGGTGTACTCCACCTCACTCACATCAAGTCCGTCCTTTGAGAGAAATCGACGCACTTGCTCATCGAAATCTCGCAGCTCATCCTCATTCATCGCGTTGTCGAGCGATAGCATCGGCAGTCGGTGCCGGATCGTGGCAAAGCCCTCCAACGGCTTTCCTCCAACGCGTTGCGTCGGCGAATCAGAACGGATCAACTCGGGATGTTTATTTTCTAACGTCTGAAGCTCTCGAAAGAGCTGATCATATTCAGCATCGCTAATGGTCGGCTGCGAGAGCACGTAATATCGATATGCATGCTCATTGAGCGAGGTGACGAGATCATCAATGCGAGCCTGAATTGAGGATTGAGCGTGAGTCATGGCGATGTTCTACCCTGGAAACCGGCTCGTGCCCATCCGTTAGCGACGGTCCACGCATCCCAGGCCACTGCTCATCCGAATATCTCGGCACCCGCGTCGACGCTCCTCTGGGGTACACTTGCGTTCACTCGGTGAGAATCCCGGAGGGCAGGTGTCCTGACTCGGACGGGGTGGCGGTGGTGGCGGGGGTGCATACACAGGGGCCCGCTGACGCTCTCGCTCTAAACGCTCCCGCTCCTCCTCCAGGCGCCGGCGCTCTCGCTCCAACTCACGCTGTTCCCGGCGATAGTAATCACTATTCCCGTTGTAGTAGGGCTGATTTCCGTAGTACGGACCAGAGCCATATCCTGGGCCACCGTAATAACCGGGATTACCGTACCCTTGTCCCCCATAACCGTAGCCATTTGGGTCGTTTAAGGTAGTACATCCCACAAGCGCGGAGAGTCCCAAAACGCCGGCGATAAGCACAGTCCGAAGAGCGAATACGGGGAGGTTACGTTTCATAGTGATGTCATAATACCGCCCGGTCGGCCAGGCAACTGGCGATCTGAACGTGCGACGTTAGACGTCTCGATCGTGCAGGTATTCAATGTCAAGCCGGTTACGCCTCGGCTAACACAACATCCACGGTAAACCGGGCACCCTCGGCAGCCTCACCTGGAATAAGCTTCGTCCCGCCCTCAACAACGCTACCGGTGCGGATAACGTCATCGAGCACCATGGTGAGAAGCTCAAGGTTCTCCTGACTACCTGTAACGGTAAGCGATGAAACGCCCCAGCGCTGGCCCTTCTGTGCAGTGGTCTTCGTTCCACGAATAACGGACACCACATCAATAGCAGCCTGAAACGTTGCTGGCTCACCGGCGATATGGGCGACCTCTTGTGCATCCGGCCACTGCGTTGAATGAACGGACGCATCACGCCCCTCCCCCGCAAACCTCCACGACCAAACCTCTTCGGTGATGAACGGCAAGAACGGCGCAAAGAGACGAACGAAGGTCTTTAAGCACCAGTTCAGCGCAGCGTGCGCGGACTCGCGGCCCGATGTGTCTGTTTCGCTGTAGGAACGCCCCTTCACGAGCTCCACATAGTGATCACAGAAATGCCAGAAGAGCTCCTCCGTTCTTTGGAGGGCCTCTGCGTAATCGTACCCCTCAAAAGACTTCGTTGCCGTGCGTACAACGTCAGCGAGCGTGGACACCATCGCTTTATCAAGCGGATGCGTTATCTTCTCAACACCCGGCACCGGGTCTGAGAGCTGCATCAGCACGAACCGACTCGCGTTAAATAGCTTCACGATTAGTTTGCTGCCGATCTTAAATACCGATGGTGCACTCGCAGTATCGGTACCGAGGCGAGCGCGTCCTGCCCAGTACCGAATAGCATCCGAGGAGTACTCGCTGAACAAACTCTGGGGGGTAACTACGTTCCCCTTCGATTTACTCATCTTGTTGCCCTCGGGATCGAGAACCCATCCCGAAATAAGCGCATGCTTCCAAGGGATCTCTCCCTCATGCATCCACGCCTTCACGATCGTGTAAAACGCCCAGGTACGGATGATCTCGTGCGCCTGCGGGCGGATATCCATCGGGAAGAGCTTCCGGTGCTGTTGCGGGTTCAACAGCCAGTGGCTCTGAATCTGTGGTGTTACGGAGGACGTCGCCCAGGTATCCATGACGTCGGGGTCGCCGGCGAAGCCGTTCGGTTGGTTGCGCTGTGCAGCCGTGTATCCAGCCGGGACCTCTACCTGCGGATCGAGTGGCAGCGATTCCTTCGGAGCAAAGATCGGTTTGTCGTACTGAATCTCGCCATCCGTATCGATCGGATACCACACGGGAAATGGGATACCAAAGTAGCGTTGGCGACTAATACACCAATCGGAATTCAATCCATTCACCCAGTTCTCGTAGCGATGCCGCATGTGCTCTGGGTGCCACTGAATCTTGCGACCCTGCGCAATCAATGCATCCTTGTGTGCAAGGGTTCTCACGAACCACTGACGAGTGGTGATAAACTCAAGAGGCCGATCGCCCTTCTCGTAGAACTTAACCGGATGCGTGATTGGCCGTGGCTCACCTTGAAGTGCGGCCCCTACCCCATCGGCTGCAGTGCCCGGTTGAGCTAACATCTCTGCGATTACCTTCTTGGCCTTGCGAACATCGAGCCCTGCAAGCGCACGATAGTTTTCGCGAGCAAGCGCTGGGTCGATCGACTCGAAGGGAGCTACACCATACTCGATATCTTTCATCTGTCCTTTGAGGGAGATGATCTGCTTGGGCGGAAGACCAGACTTCTTCCACCACTCAACATCCATGGCATCTCCAAAGGTACATACCATCAAGATACCAGACCCCTTCTCTGGATCCGCATGTTCCGCTGGAAGAATCGGAACGCGTGCTTTAAAGAGTGGCGTAATCGCATATTTTCCAAAGAGCGGCTTGTAGCGCTCATCACTTGGATGCGCTACCACAGCGATACATGCAGCGAGAAGCTCAGGTCGAGTGGTTGCGATAACAAACGATCCCCCACCTTCGACTGCGAACTGAATATCGTGAAATGCGCCTGGCATCTCGCGATCCTCAACTTCGGCTTGAGCAACCGCACTCTTGAAATCCACATCCCACATCGTGGGTGACTCGGTGTTATAGACGTGCCCCTTCTCAACGAGATCGAGAAACGAGAGCTGAGAGATATGGCGACAGTGTGCGTCGATCGTCGAATACTTGCGCGACCAATCGATTGAAACTCCGAGGCTACGAAATGTGTCTTCGTAGTTGACCTCATCTTCATGGGTCAAAGCCTCACACGCTTGAATAAAGTTTGGACGCGAAACCTCCTCAGCCGGCCGCTTCTTGTCTTTCTTCGCGGTCTCATCCTTGGTGGGCTTCCAATCAGGATTGAAGGGGACCTTGGGATTACATTGAATGTTAAAGACGTTCTGTACCCGACGCTCCGTCGGCAATCCGTTATCATCCCATCCCACAGGAAATGAAACGTTTCGACCGCGCATGCGGTTGAAACGCGCAATTACATCCTGCTGCGTGTAGTTGAACACGTGCCCGATGTGAAGGGCTCCGGATACAGTCGGAGGAGGCGTATCAACTACAAAGGTTTCCTCACGGGGACGGTCAGGATTCCAGCGATAGACATCACTGTCCTTCCAAATCTGTGTCCAATGCTGCTCGGCTGCTTTGTGATCGTATTTCTCTGGGATTGTCTTGCTCATAACGCCACAGATTCGCCCATAAGGACATCGAAATCAAGGGCTTAGGCTATGAACTCCTCTACAAGCAGCAAAAGCGTAACGGGATGTAAAGGTTGGGTTAGAAGAAGATCAGCACAGAGAACCTTCCAGCAAAAAGGCGGAAGCTGGGAGAAGACCCTGGCGAGGTGTATCCGTATGAGACACAGAGCTCGCCAGGGATCTCCGCTAGCAACCGAGTGTGCCTCCCTTACGGGAACACCTCAGAACCAACGGTGCCCACTCTCCTCTCCACCGAGGGAGCGGTATGTGCGGCGACCGTTCGCGGAGCGCTGGTCGGAGTGCGCTGAGCACTCGTCGACCGACGCGCCGGCTCTTTACAACGCGGAGCACTGGGAGTTGCAGCGTACTGGAAGGTTGGCACCCAGACACCTCCTCCCGGGCCACTTCGATGCGTTCCCACAGCGATACCCTCAGGAGTAATCGCCCACCCTTTGTCCGTCATAGAGATGCGCGAGCATGTCGAGACGGAAGTGAGCGGGTCAACGAGGATCTCTCCGGTAGCAGTCCCTGCGGTCGCAGGAATGTAGTGAGCAACGGTTCCGTTGCCGTAACCCGCCCCATAAGGCGAGCAACTTGTCATGAGCACAGATACGCCAACAAGGGCGCAATAGAGGATAGAGCTTGGTTTCATGTGTTGGAGTAAGGTTCATCGGGAGATCCCCGACGGAGCTTGTTGCTCGTTGAATCCGCCAGCGACGACCTCAACGAGCAACAAGCTCCCACCACATCACATCTCAAACCAAATGCGATCCAAAAAAACCATCATCTGATCTTCTTCTACCCATATAGGACGACACTGCGTACTCGCCTCGAGTAATTTTGAAGAAAATCACCTCAAGGGGCGCCAAAAGTGCCCCTTCGACTCTTATCTACTGGATGGCAATCATCAATGCTGAACCAAGAGGAGCCGGACGAAGAGAGCAGATAAGAATTCAGAGTCGCGGGTCGGCGAGCGTGCGTGTTCCTGATTGGCGACATTTTTGCTTGGATTCGTCGGACGGACTAAAGGGTGGGTTAAGAAGAAGATCAGCAAGGAACCTTATTAATAACCTGTTGAGGACCCTGGCGAGATGTATCGTTGTCGGATACAGAGCTCGCCAGGGGTCTCGACCGATACGGAGGCGGTTTAGCGCTCAGTACCGGGAATGATGTCGCCGAAGGGCTTATCCATGCACGGGGTCTGGGTGTTGACGTTTACATTGCGTCGCTGCCAGATACCGATCGTGGACATCACACCAATCCCTTTGTCGGTAGCACCGTCGAAAGCTTCGGCGGCGACCTTGTAGGGGGAGTGACGAGCTGTCCGCACCCGGATCCCAGCATCAGTCGTGACGAACTGACGGGGGCCGTTTGCAGCAGCCGAGTTTCGGCTCGGTGCACACTTGCTGTCGGAGCAATACCGCTGGAGGGGCACCACGGTGGAGTCGGTGTAGACTTCCGTGAAGCCATCAACGCGGGTCATGCCCGTTTCGGTTCCAGCCGTAGCGGGAACGTAAGTCGAAACGGTACCGGCACAGCTGACGAGCAGCATAGCGGTAAGGGCGGCAAGGGTGGAGGTGAGTTTGGTTTTCATGTGGGTGGTAGTATGGTTTGGTTATGTTCTCTGGAGCCTAAGGCTCCCTCAAGGCACTGCATTGCGCCCTGAAGGAGCCTAAGACTCAGAGAAAACTTCTCCAACATCCACGAACATGAGATCAACCTTTCGCTGATCTTCTTCTACCCGTATGGAAACCGCGCAGCGATCGTGACCGCTGGCATCAGTTCATATCCATGTTATGCGCATATCTCAGAATCGGTATCATAAGAGCACGTACATTTGTGTGCTCGAAAACGGACAGACAACCCAGCCAGATGCAGCAGTACTGATCATGCGGGCATGTCTACACCCACATTCGCATCGGAAATGCCCTGAGAGAAACGGATGTGCTCAGTGAGCTCGTTACGCAGGCTTTTTCAGGTTGCGCTGATACTGCTTCGCACGAGCCTCTGCTGCCTCCGAGGGGACGCCAGGTTGCATCTCAATTCGTCTACCAGGAAGGTCAAATCCGATCGGTCCCAGGATCAAGCGCTTCCGCTCGACTTGCATCACTGGAGCACCAGTAGCGGGATCAGTAAAGCGATCAATTACCTGTTTAATCGGACTGTCGCTGACCTTGTAACTTGAGCGAACCTTGAGGGGTCGCTCATTAAAATGGGCTACCGCCTCCTGATGCTCCGCGTGTGCTCTCTGCGCACGTGCGTGCTCCCTCGCCGCAACCTCCTGATGTTGCTTCACGAGCGCCTCGTGATGTGCACCAGCAGCCTTCACTAATTGTTGCAGCTCTTGACTCATAGCGTCGATCCGATACGTGCCCACCTCAAACTGCGAATTACGATACATTCCTCGCATACGTGCGGGATCCGCATGGTGCGCAAAATGCTTGCTGCCGATCTTGAGGGCAATGGCCTGTTCCAAATCTGCTTCTGAAGTTCCCTGTGCGTGTAAGAAACGGGCCGCTGCTTCTCGGCCTGCCCGACCACCGCCGAGAGCCTTGGTAATTGCATCCTCCGTTCGGTCGTACATCGACGCGATATCCTTTCCACTTACGGTTTCTTTCGGTGTTGACCTCGGGGTTGATTCCCGAACTGCTGGGCGCTGCGGTTCAGCAGCCTCGTGCTGAGCTCTCCCCCATGCCACCAACTTTTGCAGATCCTGCGTCATCGAGTCTATGCGGTACGCATCCACACCGAATTGAGAGTTGCGATGTGTTCCCTTTAAGCTAGCTGGATCATAATGGTCTCGGATGTAGCGAGACCCAACTTTTTTAGCTATCGCATCTTCTAGGTCGCGGTCAGAATTACCTTGCGCTCCGAGGAGCCTCGCGGCTCGGGTGCGTCCCTCTCGACCACCCCCAAGAGCGTCAATGAGTGCATCCGCGGTCTTCTCATAGAGACGTGCTATTTCTCTGCCCGTTACTCACGCAGTCTGCTGAACGCTCGCGGCCTCACTTTTTCTATGCGCAGCAACCCCGGGAGAACTGGTTGAGTGGAGAATCTCTGCCAATACGCCCGCATTTCCATGCGGTCCCGTCTTTATATCGATGTGGGAAACGCCCTTGCGATCGGCGATCAACGTGTCGAGTTCGACTCCAAACATCGCCTTGAATTGGCGCTCTGCTTCTCCCCCTCGCGTCTCTACCTTTAGCACATTATAGGCATAGTTTATCAGCTTCTGATTGGGAACTGTCTCAACTGGGATCGCCTTGGCAATAGTGGTTGACTGCTCTGTTGAAACCGGCTGGGCATAGACTGGACCGGCGTATCCGTTCCACCGCTTGCTTAGTGAATGCTGGAGAGCGCCGGCGTTCTCATTCGTAACTTTGATCGAAGACACCCCGTTTTTAGACCTCTCAAGGGCAGCGAGATCCACACCGAACACTTTCTGCATCTCTTGTCGCGCTCGGTTCCACGCTGCCTCCGACGTGTACGCTCCATACGCTTCGTTTGCATGGTTAATAAGAGCTCGATTCTTGATCGGAACATCATTCAGAGCCTTAGGAGCTGCATTGTCGCAGACAACTTTTCGCATCTCGGCAGGCTTTACTGAGGAACTCATCGCGGCGTGTTGGTACTCTGCCGCACACGCAGACTCTTCAACCTTGTTCACCTGACTCTGTGGCGCTGCCTTGGTAGCTTCGACCTTAACCATACGGAAATCTCGTAGTATACGTACACACCTAGTATCCACCCTGTTATCGGGGTTTCCCGACAAAGTGCTTCATAACCGTTCAAAATGGCGCTACTAACCCACTTCAACTACCTTTAATCAGGGGCTTACCGCGATCGACGCAGTGCGCTAGAGTACCAGCGAACACGCTACATCAGAGGCGATGATGAATATGAAAAGAAGACTCCTACTGCGCATTGAGGGGTGTCCATTCTGTATTCGGGCAGAGGAGGCGCTCGATGCCGCCAATATTGTCTATGAGAAGATCGAAGTGGATCGTCGAGATCGTTCGATCGTGCAGATCCTCTCGGGTCAACCAACAGTTCCCGTGTTGGTCGAAGTAATCGGTTGCGACAATCAGGACGACGATATCATCGCGTACATTGAGACCCTCACGAAACCGGCTTAATTTCGCTCGATTACTGTTTCACGCGCACTACCGTCATGACTTATCAAAACAGAACCATCCTCATCACGGGCGGTGCAACCGGAATCGGTCTCGCCCTCGCTAAACGATTCGTCACCGCACACAATACGGTCATCGTTTGTGGGCGACGCGCGGAAAAACTCGCTGAGGCTCAACGACTCGTACCTCAACTTCATACGCAGCTCTGCGATCTCGCAATTGAATCAGAGCGGATAGCGCTTCATGAAAAGGTCCTGTCGGAATTCCCGAACCTGGACGTGCTTATTAACAACGCTGGCATTCAGAACCGACCACCTCCCCTTACGAGCTTGCAAAACTGGGAGGCTCATCACCGCGAGATCGCTACGAACCTCGAAGCGCCCCTGCATCTTTCGATGCTCTTCATCCCTCACCTGATGACAAAGCCTGAGGCAGCGATAATGAACGTCTCCTCTGGACTCGCTTTCTCACCACTGGCCTTTATGGGGACCTACTGCGCAACCAAGGCCGCCCTACACTCGTTTACGTTAAGCCTCCGTCATCAGCTTCGTAATACTTCAATCTCTGTGGTGGAGATCATTCCGCCAAAAGTAAACACCGACCTTGGTGGCGTGGGACTTCACGACGATGGAGCTCCGCTGGATGCCTTCGCCGATAGCGCTTTTGAATCAATAAACAGAGGCCATCTTGAGTTTGGATACGGATTCTCAGAGAAAAACCGTTTAGCCTCGCGAGCGGAGCTTGATCAAACTTTTGCGTTGTTGAATCCACGAGAGTGAATCGGGCAAACGGCCGCTCACGTTTTCATTCGCTGGTTCTGATTATTGGGTCTTCGACGTTTTCAGTGGGTGCTTTTTGATGATATCAGGCCGTTCACGTGCACCTGCTCGTGGACGTGAACGTACCCGAAAACATGAACTCGCGCGCGCTCAACATAGCTTATAAAAAACGGTAGTACGCAGGAGTTCTCCGCTCTCGTGTTCGTCAGCGGAGATGTAGGTACGTGGGTGAATAAACCAACAGTAGTACTGCAATCCCTTGCGGGTACGTTCACGTTCACGCGCACGAGCACGTGCACGTAATAACCTCGTTTTCAGCTGGAAACTACGCGGGTTATGCCGTAGCTGTGCCCCGCTACTACCCACTAATTCCGTCGATGAGCCTGATTATTCTTCAACCCGTCACCACGACCTTGTGGATCGACCCCGAAACGCGCGCTCCGCGCGTCGCAACCACGTGCGAAACCTTGGCGCCCGGCTCTACGACAACACCACGTTCAAGGTAGACATACGGTCCAACTTCACATCCCGCACCCAGCACTACCCCCTGCTCGATCAACACCGGAGCATGTATCGTTACATCGGCGGGAACTTCTACCGATAGATCGGTTTGAACCGGCGGTGACTGAACGCTCAAGAACTGCTCATTCAACCCTAAGAAATCAGCGCTATTCGTAAGATCGTCTCGATGCGATATCCGAGCTGCGGTGACTCGCTTGCCAGAGGCGATTATATTTCGAAACGCCTCGGGTAGCTCATACTCACCACGCGCTGAGAGTTGCAGCTTCTCAAGTTCGGGAAAGATCTCTGGCGACAACACATAAAGCGGAAGCGCCGTGATATTTGACAGACGTTCGTGAGGCTGGGGCTTCTCAATGAAATCGAGGATACGCTCTCCCTCGATCTTCACCACCGAACGGGAGGCAAGCGAGATATCCGCAGGAACCTCCATAACGCCAACCGAGACAGAGGCGTTGGTGCGTAGGTGAGCGCTTATCAACCCCGAGATATCCTCGATGGGGATCAAACTATCACAGGCACAGACAAGAAAATCGCTCGTGATATGCCCTGCACACACTTTGAGCGCATCACCGCTTCCACGGGGAACGTCCTGAGTACGCACGCACACCGAAGAATCACCATGCACAAACCTCCGAAGCTCCTCATCGAGCGGAGATGCCACGATAACGAAATGGATAATTCCCACAGATCGGAGCGACTCCATCACCCGACCTATCATCGGCTTACCGGCGATTGGCGCCATCGCTTTAGAGCGGGTCGATGTGATCTCCTTGAGGCGCGAACCACGACCCGCAGCCAGAATAACTGCTGTGGTGATCATTCGACGACCTCGACGGAGACCGAGTCTGCAGAGTTACAGAAGTGGATCGAATACACCCCTTCAAGCTCCGGGTGGATCGCCATGTACGCGGCATGGAGCTTCTCCGCGATCGATTCACGCTGACGAGGGTCAATAATCGCCAGGCAGCAACCTTGAAAGCCTCCGCCGCAGAAACGGGTACCATACACCCCTGAAATACCGGCGAGAATCTCATAGAGCGCAATCAGTGCTGGGCTTCCACTCTCAAAGTTAACGATCGAACTTTCGCCAGACGCCGTCACCAACCGTCCAAACTTCTCCATGTCCCCAGTTGGCCAGACCTTCATTCCCTCATGAACGCGGGCAGCCTCAGTGAAAAAGTGTCGCGCGCGGCGCTGTAGTGTCTCTGGAAGTTGGTTCTGGTATTCGAAGAAGGTTTCGGCTCCGACGTCCCCCAACAGTGGCTTCTCGGGAATAGGTCGGCCGGCGAGCGAAAGCAACTGCCTCGCCGCTTCGTGACACTCCGCGACCCTCTGATTGAAGGGAGTTCCTGTTAGTTGACGACTCAAGCCAGAGTAGACCACAAGGATCTCCCACGGCTGGGGAGAACGCTCCTGCGCCAATGTGGAAATTTCGTGAGACCGACAATCGATACAGGTAAGTGCATTCGGACGACTTGAAACTATCACCGACTGATCGAGGATGCCGTTGTGCAATCCGAGGTAGCCATTCTCCGTTGCCCGCACCAATAGGATCGTCTCTAGTGGAGAGAGCGAGAGGTGATTCACATGCTCCAACGCTTTGGCATATGCAATGGATACCGCCGCGGATGAACTCAATCCTCCTATCGGCATCGCACCGTGAATGACCCCATTAAATCCCCGTGACACAAAGGACTCAGCCTCTCGTAACGCTCGGACCATGCCTCGAGCATAGTTACCCCAATCGCCGTTGACCTTTTCAGGGATTGAATCGAATGAAACGTGGCGCAGCTCGCTAAAGTTGGCACTGAAGATATGTAGCTCTGGACTCTCCGTCGCGCGACCAAGGAGCTGAACCGATCTATCAATAGTTAGGCCCGTAACGGTTCCACCCTGATGATCACTGTGTGCTCCCAGTGGGCAAATGCGAAGGGGAACAGATACCAAGAAGTATGGCTTGCGCGAATCAACTCCAAAGGTAGCCTCGAACTGTCTCGTAAGGAGTGCGGTCCGCTCGCATGCGCTCCCGGGAATTTCAATCGGAATGTTCATCACTCTTCTGACCTACAAACTTCGCTGTGCACCAGCCCGGGCGAACTGAGCTCCAACGACACACCGGAACACAAGCCACGCGAAAAGATACGCTGATGCACAGGTGCCGAACAATGCCACATATGAACCAGTATACTGAAGAATAATACCGGTCGCTGTTGCCACTATCATGCCACCAACCGCGCCTAGCATACCCCCAACTCCCACAACTGAAGCAACAGCCTCTTTCGGAAACAGGTCGGAAACCGTCGCAAAAAGGTTCGCCGACCATCCTTGATGCGCCGCGGCCGCAAGCCCCAAGAGCAGCACCGCCGTCCACAGATTCGAGGTGCTTGCGACCCCGATTACACTCAGTGCCACTACAGCACAGAGAAGCATCGCCCGCTGGCGCGCACGCAACGGCTCAATTCCCGACCGAATAAGACGAGCAGAGATCCACCCCCCCCCGATACTCCCAACATCGGCAAGGAGGTATATCACCACGAGTGGAGCAGCTAGTCCCGCTAGCTGAATTGAAAACTGGCCACTGAGGAACTTCGGTGCCCAGTAGAGGTAGAACCACCAGATCGGATCCGTGAGGAACTTAGCCAGCGCAAATGCGATTGTGCGACGATCGCCAATAACGCCTCTCCACGACACCTTGGACGTTATATGCTCGCGCTCCGACTCGATATATGCCCGCTCCGTTGGTGAAATGAAAGGGCTCTCTTCCGGTGCATACAAAAGGAACGAAGCTACAACGACCCACACCACGCCGATAGCGCCAGCGACAAAAAACGCCATCTGCCATCCCCATCCTGCCACCACCACAGGAACCAGCAGCGGCGTTATGATCGCACCAACATTTGAGCCCGAGTTAAAGATACCGATGGCGAGCGCTCGCTCTCGCTTCGGAAACCATTCCGATACAGCTTTGATAGAGGCCGGGAAGTTTCCTGCCTCGGTTGCTCCAAGGGCGAATCGCGCGAGACCGAAATGGAACACCGTAGTCGCAAAGCCGTGCGCCATTGCTGCGACACTCCATCCGAGCACCGCAAGTATCAAGCCGAGCCTGGTTCCGATCCGGTCGATAAGCCATCCTGATACGAGAAGACCCAGTGCGTATGCCCCCTGGAATGACGTCACGATATACCCGTAGTGCAGCTCATCCCAGCCGATCACAGTCTGAAGAGTAGGAGCAAGAATTCCCAAGATCTGCCTGTCGATGTAATTAATCGTGGTTGCGAAAAACAGAAGCGCACAGACTACCCATCGGTACGGAATTGAGCACCAGTAGCGGCGTAGTGATATCGACATACGCGCTATCGTAGCCGATGAGCCGCCCCCTATAAACGGGGAATCGATTGGGGGAGCTTACAGCTCTGGCGTCGGCCGATTGTTAAACCGCTTCTGCTCGTGCCGGGCCCCACGCCCTCTACGCTTATCGAGAAACGAGTCCAGCTGTCGCCGCGCGGCATCACATGCGTCACGCATCGAGACATACACGTCCTCATGTGCGTGGTTACGCTCCGGATCCTGGCTTACAACGATATCGCCCCCGGGAAGATGAATCCGGAGTGAGACGTGATAGATATTACCCTGGTGGTGGTGTCTATGTCGCCCTTCAATCGTCATCGTGCAGTGCATCACCGTCGGATGGAACTGAAGAAGCTTTCCAATGTAGTACTCAGCTCGGGAGCGAACTGATTCAGATGGATCAGCGTTGTTAAAAATGATCGTTGCTTGAGCACTCTGGGGGATCTCAGCCATGGAAGCTTCCTCGTAAACATGCCGAGTATAGCGCTCCCGGTGGGCTCTGATATGAGGACCATTCGAGGTCAGATCCAGCTAAAACGTGTACGAAAGCGTCACACCGAAGGCTCGCGGATCACCCCGCTGGACGTAGAGTTTATTCGGAAAATCAGGAGGCTCATTACCGAAATAGAAGCCACGTACATCATACGACTGATTAAACAGATTGCGACTCCATGCCAAAACCTGCCAGCGACTATCTCTCCAGCCTACCGTCGCATTGAAGAGGCTGTACGGATTACTCTTCTGGTCGTTACTGTCATCAAAGTAAAACGAGTCTTTACCTGTCACTTCAACTCGCGTGAATACTCCGCTGCCAAGCTCAGCGCGTGCCCCCGTGGCATACTGCCACGCCGGCGCCACAGAGAACGCGCGCCCCTTGAGCGATGCAGCCTCAGGCGGGACTGCGGTAAAATCGGAGTGCAGCAGAGATCCCGATGCAAACAGATTCAACCACGACACCACCAGATACTCGTTCTCCAGCTCAAGGCCGTAACTCTCTCCCTCTGCGGCACTCTCTGTGATGTATGTAAATGAGAGAGGGTCAGATGGATCATCTTGAAACGCAAATTTGAGCTGCTGGTCTCTCCGTAGGTCGAAAAACAGCGCGAGATTTGACCTCAAGCGCCGCTGCAGAAACTGTCCCTTGCTGCCTACTTCAAAGTTCCAGAGGTATTCCGGCCCGTACTGTTGTAGGTCGATGGGCACCTGCGGGCCCACATTAAATCCTCCCCCTTTGTATCCCCGTGAAACGGAGACATATCCCTGCGAATGATCGGTCAGATCATGCTGCAGCGTTACGGCTCCACCAAGCATCGAGTACGTGGGAGAAAAATCTGCGCCGTTAGTGTCCTCGTACCGAGCGTTGCGCTGCTCGAAGCGAAGGCCGGGAGCAAGCGATGTCTTTGCTCCAAGCGGGATCTCAACCTCTCCGAATACTGCCCCCGTCCGTGCCTGATAATCGCTGTCTACATCATCATACGGCTCTTGGTTCGCATACTGGGTAATCGCCGTATCCTCAGTTAGTCGCTGGGCGTATATACCACTCAACCACCGCAGTGACTCACCATGCACATACGTAGCATCTTCGGACCTGAGCCGAATCTCCTGCCCCAGCACCTTTCTCGCCCGATCTGAATCCGAGAAATAGTCGTATGGGACGTACGGCTCCCAAAAAGGATTGTTGCCCCAATCGCCGTCAAAACTATAGTCCATCGAGGTTCGAGCAATCGTGGATATCGACTCAAGCATAAGGTGGTCGCTCATTCGGGACGTGATGTTGAACGAGGACGCTCGTACCGCAGCGGTATCCTGTCCCGGTCGATCAGACTGCGTCGTCAAGGAGTTGTCGATTGCAAATGCATCATATCCGTTGTCAGCTTCGACACCCCACAGTGCTAGGTCGAACGAGAGATCTCCCGAAGCTTCATATCGGAGCTTCAGTCGAGCTACCGACTGATCGCGCTTGTTTGTGTCGTCGCGCTGAAGGTAGGCATTATCCCGAAAGCCATTGCTCTGGGTGTTGAAGGCCGAAAAGCGAAGTTGGAGCTTGCCGTCCGTCCCGGGTACCGCACCACCGATCGCCAAGCCCCCTGCTCCCAATTCGTCGTTCCCTGCCATCGCCTGCACATGTCCCGTCACATACTCGGTCGGATCGTGCGAACGAACGTTGAGAGCCCCTGCAAGCGCGCTTGATCCAAACCGAATCCCTTGTGGGCCACGCAACACCTCAACCTGCTCAACATCAAACATCGGTGTTACGATCCCCAATCCACTGAAGTCGATATCATCAATGATGGTCGCCACAGACGGATTCGGCGCTCCCGTGTACTGCTCTAGCTCTCCTACTCCGCGAATAATGAAGAAGCGCGGCTCCGCGGTTCCTCCAGACCACGTTAGATTTGGAATTGATTCGATTTCGTACTGAAATGAGTTCTCGCCTTTCTCCTCGAAGCGCTGTTCCTGCACGACCGTTGCACTTTGTGGAAGAGCGGTCAGCCCCTCAGTGAACGGCGCTCCGTAAATAACGATCTCCGTTCCTGCGGCGGCATCCTCTGATTCATTCTGAGCCCATGCAGCTCCGAGCGAGCACAACTCGAGCGCACACCAGACTATCAACAGAAGCGTTATGGAAGCGCGCCGAGAACGCAGGCACGCGCGATACGATACTTTCATGAGCCTCTCCCTCCGCCGGTATTATCCGTCTCAGGTTCAAAGGGTCTCGCTCATCATGAGCGTCTCAGGCCGTTTGGTTAGGCCTCCCCTGGGTTACACACGGGTCTCTTAACGCAAAAAGAAATGCTTTGCAAACCGATTACAAGAAGAACGTATCGGCGTTGGATTTATTCGGCGAGCACCAGTCTCTCGAGCGAGGCGATATCCTGCTTCCAACCGATAACGATCAACGTCGAACCAGCTGCCAGCTGGGTATCGCCCGAAGGATTAACCTCAAGCGCGCCCTGCGGCGAGACGACTCCCGCGATTCCGACTTTGGCGGTCTGTCGCAGCGACAGCTCCCGCAAAGTCTGTCCACACACCGGAGATCCGGAAGGGACGCGAATCTCCTCTATTTTCCAACCACCGTCTCCCGTACCCGCGATCTCAAAGAAATCGGTTACGTTCGGGCGTAGTAGCCCATCTGCGAGTTTTCGAGCTGCGAGGCGGTGGGTCGATATCATTCGATCAACTCCCGCGCGCTTTAAACGCTTCTCACCTACCTCATCCTCCGCACGGCTAACGATATACAACCCGGGATTAATCTCTCGCGCGGTAAGTATGACGTACAGATTGTCGGAATCTCTGGGCAACAACGATATCAAACGTGAGGCACGCGCTAAGCCCGCCGTAACCAAGGAGTCATCGAGGGTAGCATCTCCTCGCACCACCAAGAATCCGCACTCCTCAGCGTCGTTAGCACGATGCTCGCTCGATTCGATAACAACGATATCTTCGCCATTGCGGCGCAGCTCCTCAGCTGCGATCCGTCCCAGTCGGCTAAAGCCACAAAAAATCGTGTGACCGCTCAGCTCCTCAAGTATCTCCGTCATCTTTCGCCTCCGATCAAACAGTCGAACAAATTGCCCCTCAAGTATCGCCTGCCACGCCGTTCCGACGAGCACCGTTCCCAACCCAACACCAACGAAGATCAGAACGAGGGTAAACGCGCGTCCTGCCTGAGACAGCGGATGGGTCTCGCCGTACCCGATTGTGGCGAGCGTAATGACCGTCATGTACAAGGAATCGAAGAGCGGCCACCCCTCAATCAATGTGTAGCCCAACGTACCGAACAGGATAACCGCTAACGAGAGCAGGACACACAATGCTATTTTGAGGGCTCGCTGCTCGGTTTTTGTCGAACGCGGAAAACTCCAGGTTGAGGCAGATAGTCGAGTCATCCGACTACTACCTCGCGCGTACAAACAGACTGGCTCGGCGAGGCTAACAGCCGTTCAACGGTAGCATCAAAACGCTCAATCACGGCCGGCCACGAGTACTGCTCCGCCACATAGCGGTTACCATGCTCAGCAAATGCTTCTCGAGCCCCGGCGGTTTCAAGCATATACCGAGTAACACCCGCCAAATCACTTGGAGATGAAAAGTAGAGTCCACCAGACGATTCGATAACGTGGTGACGCGTCACCGCACACTTGCCATGTACGACGACGGGTGCCCCAACCATCCAGGCCTCCATGAGAACGATCGAAAACGATTCATTCGTTGATGGCTGACAGAGAAAAAGACTGTGGCGCAACAAACGTTGCTTCTCGCGCTCTGCAAGGTGCGGCAAATCGAGAATATCATCACGCCCGAGGAGATCATTTCGATGGAGATCCCCAAAACTACCGCCCCCTAAGATGGCGAGTTTAACATCGCTTGGAATCAATCCGGCTCCCTTGGCTTCACAGAAGTAATCCATCAGGAGATGTACATTCTTACCCATCTCTTTTCGCCCAAGGTACAAAATGTACGGAAACCTCGCGTCGAAATACGGCTCCAAAGATTCGACTTCTGCACGAGAGGGCTGCGTAAAACCCATCCCCACAACGTCCCCCGGGATATCCCCGTAGAGCGAACGCGCTAGCTGCATCTCAGGCTCAGCATTAAAAAGGCAGCCCCGCACCTGCCGAAACATGGATGCAGTGATATCGAGATACGCATACGCCTCATTGTGAAGACATGGGATGAGAATACTCTTCTCCGGGTGAATCATGGATCCCCAAAAGGTCGTTCCAAAGAGATAAGGACCGAAAAATATGGCGTCAAATCGATGCCCCTCACGCGCGAGGTAGCGGTAGAGCGGATCTGAATTGACGCTCTCTTGCATCCAGAGAAGCTGATCATCGATCGAGACCTGCTTGCCATCGTGGATTCCTACTTGGATCGGAATCCACGCGTCGAGGTTACGCTCATTCACCGGAAAGCGAACCACGCGGACGCCTTGCACGTCGGTCTCGCCAGCCGGCAACTCATTACGCCAGGTCCGATTATCCTTCGCGCAGGTCGCTAGGAGCTCTACGGCATCACCTCGCTTTGCCAATTCAGTCGCGAGCGACCACATCAAGGTCTCGGCACCACCAGCTATCCCCTCAAAGAAACGGGGTGAGACAAAACAGTATCTGAGCGATGGCGTCGGCATGTACCCGTTCGTATTAAGAGCTCCCAGAGTAGAGCAGTTCTACCCGGTCGAGGCTGAGCTGAAGACCGCTCAAACCTATCAAAAAAAACCGAAAAGCACCAACCACGGCTTTACGAGCCCCAGAAAAACCACAGGCATGCCAGCACCTTACACGCGCAGAGCGGGAAAAGGTCACATACCGACAGACTCCGACCATAACGAGTACGAATGGTCGCCACAGCGATGGCGGCTTCGCTATGTAGTAAAATGAGGGACTAGGTATGACATCTGCTCCGCAACCACTCTTACTGACCGTTAAAGAGGTCGCAAAACTGCTCCGAATTCACCGCCCAAAGGTCTACGACCTTATTAAGGCTGGTACGATCGAGGGCTTCAAGCTGGGGTCCGACTGGCGCGTCAAACGTGAGTCGATCGAGAAGCTCATCGGTGACATCCCAGAAGATTTCTTTGCAGGCTCGAAGTCTGCCCTGAAGAAAGCTCCGGCTAATGCAGTAGACCACGTGAAGATGGCCTCGTAACCAGCGATCTCTTACCGTAACTGGGCTGCGAGCTCCGCGAATTGCGCGATCGTCAGTTGCTCTGGTCGAACGTCTGGAGAGATTGACGCCCCTGCGAGCGCCGCAAGGATCTGCTCTTTGCTCCACCGTCCCCGGGAGAGCAAGCTGTTGATCAGCTTCTTGCGGCGCTGCGAAAATGCGGCCCGCACCACCGTCTCGAAAAACGCTGCATCACCGACCGGCACCCGTGGGGCCGGTAAAAAGGTGAGCTTCATTACCTGCGACTCCACACTTGTTGGTGGATGAAATGACGTTCCGGGTACGATCGGTCCGAGCTCGACATCGGCGTGCAGCTGAACAGCCACCGAGATACTGCCGTAGTCTCGTCCACCTGGCGACGCGGCCAAACGCTCAGCAAACTCTCTCTGCACCATAAGCACCGCATGTCTGACAACGTGTCGGTGCCGGATCAGCGTGAATACGATATCGGTCGAAAAGACATACGGAATGTTTCCGAAGACGAAGAGATCCTTTCCGATAGATTCAAAATTAACCTCTCGCACGTCCTGATTGATAATCTCCACATCCGGATACTTCGCACGTAGATGTGCACAAAAGTTCGGTTCAATTTCAATCAACGTCAGCTGGCCAGCGGTTGCAAGATGCTGAGTAAGCGCTCCCATACCTGGGCCGATTTCAACAAGATGCATAGCAGCTGGTGCGGCCGCAAAGTTGACGATCGACTCAATCACATCAGGTCGAATCAGAAAATTTTGGCCTCGCTCCTTGGATGGACGAACCTGCAGGTCCCGAAGTGTATCTTTTGCGCGACGAGGCCTCTCCTCGCGAGAACGTCGATCTCGTTTCACTACTCTACTCCATAAAAATCGTGCAACTCTTCAACCGGCCACCGGCTCCAGATATCGAGGGGCGGAGGAGCGATCTGCTCTCTGCAATAACGCGCAGCTACATACGCAATCATCGCACCGTTATCGACACAGTGTTGTAAGGGAGGAAAGAACACCTTCGGCCACTGCGCTGTAAGGCGGCGCCGGAGCTCTTGATTAGCAGAGACACCTCCGCACACCACCAGGGGCACGTTACGCGACCTCACCTCCTTCATCGTCTTATGCACGAGTGCCTCAACGATCGAATCCTGTATAGCCCACGACAACTCTCCTACTACCTCGGGATTGGATTGGAGCTCAGCTGCATTACGCTTGATCATCAGTAGCACTGCAGTCTTTAAGCCTGAGAAACTAAAATCGTGCATCTCACGCGCGACCTTTGGTAACGAGAAGCGCGTAGTCGGGCCGCTGCGATCGGCTAACGTGGCCAGTTTGGCACCACCTGGATAGCCCAGATTGAGAAGATTAGCGGACTTATCGAATGCCTCTCCCGCAGCATCATCTCGGGTACGACAGAGACAGGTGTAGCGACCGAGCCCCTCTACCAACACGACTTCGGTGTGTCCACCCGATACAACCAAAGCCACATAGGGAGGCTTCAACTCGGGCGCATGCAACTCGCCACTCAAGATATGTCCTTCAATGTGATTGACGGGAAATAGCGGAATGTTCCGAGAGGCTGCGAGACCTTGCGCAAAGGTTACTCCGATAAGAAGACATCCCTTCAATCCTGGGCCACACGTAACACCAATCGCATCGATGTTATCGAGCCCCAGGCCCGTTTTTGCACAGAGCTCTTCATACAGCAGGGGGAGATTGCGCATGTGCTCGCGCGATGCGAGTTCCGGAACAACGCCCCCATACCGCTCGTGAAGCACAACCTGAGATGCGAGCACCTCCCCAACAACCGAACTTCCTCGCTCCGAGCATTCAACGATCGCCAGGCCGGTTTCGTCACAACTTGATTCAATGCCGAGAACTCGCATCACCACCCCTACTCGATCGCTGGAACGGTTCGGAGATACGCGACCACAGCATCGACGTGATCCCCGGGAGCATTCCCATAGAAACGTACTGGACAGAATCGCGCATCAACCTCTCGACCATCAGGTGTGTGTCCAGTCCGGAGAAATTGCTTGATATCTACGTCACTCCACTTTCCGATTCCCAAGGATTTCGACTGCGTAATATTTGGGGCTACCTTAGACTCTCCGTCGAAGGAGATCTCCAAACCTCCAGCTAAATACTCTTCGGAAGTCACGATACCCTCCGGCTTCGAATGACACGAACTACACCGTGCTACGCTATCAGCAAGATACTGTCCGAACTCGCTCTTAAATCGCGAGCTGATGCCAGGAATGTACCCCTTCACCTCCGTCCGGGTATCAAAGAAGCCGGTAGTGTTGCGGTCGATAAATGAAAGCTCTCGTCGCTCAACCTGGTGATCTACCGGCGGAAGACTACGGATGTAATACGTAATGGCGGCGATATCGGAGTCAGCAAGCCATCCAAAGCCTTTGTGAAACTCAGACGATATCTCGGACCCATCAGGACGAAGATTCTCTCGCATCACTCGCTTGAAATCGGCTTCACTCCAACCACCGATGCCGTTCGATGACACGGTTAGGTTGGGCCCCTGGATAGCTCCGAACTTGTCCCCCATCACTCGACCACCTGCCAGCACGCTTGTGGTGAGGCCATCAGCGCTGTGACAAAAGCCACACGCCCCAAATCCCTGCACTAACTCCTGCCCACGCTGGGCAGCCTGTGCTGGGTCCCCGACCGGAGGCGGCGGCAGAATCGGATCCTGCGTTGCACAACCAACAATCACCGCCACGGCGAGGGTCATGCCGATTACCGGGTTGAGAATGGGTCTCCAAAACTTCAATCGAGTCCGAATCATGGGCGGTAGCGTACACCGCTTCCGGCGTATCGGAAAGAAAGCTCTTGGAACACTTTGCTCCAACCTGAAAGGTAATGTGTGGGGAAATAAGAGAATGGTGGGCGCTGCAGGGATCGAACCTACGACATTCAGCTTGTAAGGCTGACGCTCTACCAACTGAGCTAAGCGCCCGCAAGGATACTGCGATGTCGGGGAGATTACCGATCCAAGCGAACAAAGTCAACTCTGCACGCCCAGGAATAATTGTCCACTATTCAGAAGGTTAGGGAAGCGCATGGTTATGCCGCGCTCCCCCAGCCAGCGCCCTACTCCCCCGATGACACCGCGATATCGATATCGAGATCATCAAGCTGGTTCTGAACCTTCTGTTCATCGAAGAACCGGTTCAGTCGGCGACGAAGCATTAAGCGCGAGCGGTGCAGCCGGGACTTAACCGCTGGAACCGTTAGGTCAAGAATCCGACTAACCTCTCGACTGGTGAGCCCATCCACATCTCTGAGGATGAACACGGGTCGATAATCGTCGGGTAATTTGCGAATTGCGCTTTCTAGCGCTTCAAGCATTTGGTTGCGAATACTCTGAGAGTCAACATACGCACTCTCGGGACTTTTAAGAGCTGCCACGGTATTTGTTTGTTGAACGAGATCCTCAAGCGAGATGCTCGTGTCCTGTCTACGTTTTCGCAACTTCATAAAAGCGGCGTTAACGGTAACGCGATACAGCCAGCTGGAGAACGAGGATTTACCCTCGAAACTGGTGATTTTGCGGTGCACGGTGACAAATACGTCCTGAAGCACCTCTTCCGCATCTTCATTATTGCGGGTCAGGCGTGAAGCTAAGCTGAACACCTTATTACTGTAGCGAGAGAGAAGTTCCTCAAAACTGCTCTGTTCTCCCTTACGGAACTCCTCGATCAACTCCAGATCACTCTTCCTCTTCGCTACCATATCAAAACCTCTCAACACTCATTTGCTCCTTACGTATTGAGGCCTGCATGATTCCACTCGGCAAAACCAGAGCGGAATACCTACCAACCTCACGGAAGGATTTCCCTGCTCTCTTCGCTCCTCGAAAAGGTCAGGATGTCCCCGGGATACTCGCTTCTGAGGGGGTACATGCGAAAAGCTTGCCACGATGCAAAGTGCTCGTTTGGAGATGCAGGAAAAATCACCCCAATAGTATTTTCAGTGGGTTAGAATATTAAAACACTGTGGGGTGGTCAGATTTCGGTCACCCCCTGTCACGTTTCCGATAGGCGAAGCCACCACTCGAGGCAGTTCTTGCCCTACGACCTCGGTAAAAACGACCGACAACGGTCTGCCAGCTCAATGAATCGGAGGTTTTACGAGACGATTCTCAGTGATACCATTTTATGGCAGGGTGGTTACCAAAGCGTTGCGTGTTGCTCGAAGGTTCAGCAAACAAGGAGAGACCGATATGTCATCAGATGGTGAGAAGCATCAAAACCCCTCGTTTCAGGTGGTAGACAAGCGTCGTTTCGACACGTCGGGTCAAGAGCGCTCCCCTGAGGCTGCCGCAGCTCCAGAGCAACCAACCATCGACACATCGAAGCCACAGGCCTCGGATGCTACTCAGCAGTTTACCCTCAAGGATTCACCATCCGAGCACGCCGAGGAGCCAGTGGCTTTCACCTCGTTTATCATGTCCCTCGCAACGCAGGTGCTTGTCCAACTCGGGCAGATGCCCTCGCCTTCAGGGATGGAGATCCCCATCGATCGAGAATCGGCGCGACAAACGATAGATATCATCGCGATGCTTCAGAAAAGAACCAAAGGGAACCTCTCATCGGAAGAGGCGCGGTTTCTTGAGGAAGTGCTGCACTCATTGAGAGTCTCCTACCTCCACGGCAAAACAAAATAGGCAGTCATGCGGAACCAATTCACCCTACTCGGTTGCGGAACCTCCACTGGAGTCCCTCTCCCGGGGTGCGCGTGTGCGGTGTGTCGCTCAGATAATCCAAAGAACTTTCGCAATCGAACATCAGGGCTCATTCGATTAGCTTCGGGACATTCGATCCTTATTGACGCAGGTCCAGATCTCCGCCATCAAGCTATTAAGCATGGAGTGATGCATGTTGATTCGGTGCTCTACACGCATCCGCATGCAGATCACATTCTGGGCACCGACGATCTCCGCGCCTTCAACTTTACCCGAAAGAATCGGATTACCTGTTACGGCACCCCCGAAACGCTTCAGATAATTCGTGGCACTTTTCCATATATCTTCACTCCCAACCCCGCATACGCGGGGGGACTCGTTGCACAACTCGATCTGTTTCCGATTGAGAATGAATCCTTCACGAACATCAACGGTGTGGTAGCCACATTTTTTCCCCTACCTCACGGAGGGGTCACGACTACTGGAGTGCGGATCGGCGAGCTGGGATACGCAACCGACTCAAAGGGTCTCACTCCGCGAGCTGCCGAGATATTATACGAAGTGCCGATCCTCTTCCTTGATGGGCTCCGCTGGGAGGCTCATAACACACACAATTCCATCCATGAGGCGATTGAAATCGCTCGGGAACTCAAAGCCAAGAAAACCTATCTTATCCACACAACGCACACCGTTGATTATGATGAAGTATCTCGACAACTGCCCGACGGGATTGAGCTCGGCTTTGACGGCCTTACTGTTGAGTTCGAGAGCTAGCCGGTGATTGCCGGATATATCGCTACAGCTCAGCCCGGCTGTACCTCCGGACTGTGACTCATCCCATAACTGCAATCCGTATCCGACTGTATAATCAGCCATCTTCTGTTTTCACGTTGGGTACTCGATTATGCACACTACCTCCCCTCTTCTCGCAAACGAGTATTACCTCGGTGAGGGGACACTTCCTCATCTCCACTCCTCAATAACTCACCTCCGGGGGAGCGAACTCTCGCAGATTACCCCTCGCTGGAAGCGGCTGACCAACTCTGAGCGTTATGCAGAACCGTTCTATCAACCGGAGTGGTTTAACGCGTTCGCCAGTGCGTTCGCGCCAAACGGTGATGTCGTGCTTGCAACGGCGCATCACAATTCCGAACTTATCGGCATCGCTCCGTTTCTCAGCACCAACGCCTTCTTTGGTCGAATCCCCGCCCACACCTATCGCAGCCTCTCCGGGATTCACTCATGTCGGTACGACATCATGCATCGTTCCGATGGGACCTCTGTGAGCAACGCACTCTGGAGAGCATTGCGAAACGACTCCTCGTGGCAGGTCATCGAAGCGCTCGACGTACCTGCCGATGCAACATGGTATACGCTCATGAAAGCAGCGCAACGAGACGGATTCCTGATCGGAACCTGGCCAACACGCCAAAGCCCTTATCTCGCCCTACCTCCGAACGGCGACGACCCATTCAAAAATTGCCCAATCAGCGCGAAAAGCTATCGCTCCCAACTGGAGCGGAAACTGCGACAGTTACGCCGCGAGGGCACAGTGGTCTTTAAAACCGAGACTCAAGCTGCACACACTGCGCTCAGCGAATTCATCGCTCTCGAGTTGTCAGGATGGAAAGGAGCAAACGGAAGCGCTATCGGATCCCGAGACGCAACCCGAAAGTTCTATGATGTTGTCACACAAGAGCTCGCCCAACAGGGAAACTTGAGGATTTCATCGTTGCAGATCGATTCAACGATCATTGCCATGCAGCTCGGCTTTGTTATGAATGGCACCTACTATGTGCCCAAGATCGCATACAGTGAAACCTTCGGTAAGTTTTCTCCCGGACAGCTTCTTTGGTACCACGTGATTGCAGAACTTCCATCTCTCGGGATCCACACGATTGATTTCTTAGGCCCTCAGGCGCGCTGGAAGAGTATCTGGACCCGCCAAGTCCGGCCCCACAACACGTGCTACATCTTTCGACCAACGCTCCAGGGGCGCCTCCTGTTCACGCTTACTATGAAGCTTGGTCGATGGGCTCGTCAGGTTCGCCACTCATGGTGCGGCGATCCACAAGCCCTATCAACTCAAGCTACCCCCACTACTCGGACATCCATCACCAAACAAACTTGCACTACAAGAAACGAGGCAGACAAATGAGTATGCTTAGAGACCGAGTGAAGGACGCGCTGAATGAATTACGCAGCGACCCCCTGCAACAGATTGGCCGTCGCATTCAACGACTCGCGCGCCAAGAATGGCTCGCCTATGGGCTTCGGAGGGATTTAGACAAACCTCACGACACTCCAAACTCTCGCATCCCAATCGAGGTCAGAGAGATAGAAGACCGAGACATCGAGCGGGTTTTTGCGGGACACGCACCGGGATTAGGCCGGAAAGAGAAACTTGAGATCCTCAATCGCCTCGCTCATCTCGCCGAGAGAATTCCCACATGTTACGTCGCTATCGATCGCGAACGTGACATGCCCTGCTTCGTGCAATGGCTCATGACATCCTCAGCCAACGATCAGATCGCCCGCTTCTTTAAGGGGCGTTTCCCCCTACTCCAGAGCAACGAGGCTCTTCTTGAAAATGCGTATACTCCCCCGCAGTACCGCGGTCAGGGAATAATGCCTGCGGCTATGTCCATAATCGCTGAGCGAGCCCGCGAGTTCGGCTGCCAGTACGTTCACACGTATGTGCTCAAGGATAACGTGCCCTCACTCAAAGGATGCAGCAAAGCAGGTTTCTCACCGTTTGTTGTACGGCGCGATGTGCACCTTTTCTTTCACCTGATTCGACGCCGAACATTCAACCGCATCGCGCAGGAACCCCTGTCACGAGAACCTTGATAATGGGGATTGTGCACGCACGAAGTGGCGTGACTAGCGCCGCTCGGAGGTACGCAGACTAGTCTGCCTCTCCGTGTCGCTGACTATACGCAGGCGTTGGAGCAGATATCCGGGGCACTCGCTTGTCAATCTCTGCGAGCAGCTCTCCAATGCCGATCTTCTTGGCAGCAGAAACCCCAATGCCTTCCAACTCCCGCAGCAACGGAGCTACCGTAGTTGGATCTGCCTTGTCGATCTTGTTACACACGACCAATTCAGGGGCACTTCCGAGACTCATCTGATCGAGAATCCTACGGACCGCTTGGTACTTGGCGATCACGTCCGGATCGGCTGCATCCACAACATGCACTAAAAGCGCTGCATCATAGAGTTCTTCAAGAGTTGCCCGGAACGCATTCTCAAGCTCCGCCGGCAGCTTTCGAATGAACCCTACCGTGTCGCTCAGAATTACCGTTCTACCCCCAATACCATAGTTCTCATCTTGGATGGTGGTTGGAACAAAGAGCCGGCGCTGACTCGGGTCGAGCGTTGCAAAGAGCTTATTCTCTGCAAGCACCTGACTGCCTGTCAGCAGATTGAACAGCGTGGATTTTCCGACGTTCGTGTATCCAACGATAGACACCAGCTGCAGCTGATTCTCACGTCGGCGACCACGCCGAAAATCTCGAGACTCTCGAACTTTACCGAGCCGAGCCTCTAACTCAGCGATGCGATCCCGAATGCGGCGACGTCCGAGCTCGAGCTTGGTTTCACCTGGCCCTCGTCCACCGATTCCACCGGAGAGACGCGAGAGTCCCGCATCCTTCTCGACAAGACGCGGCAAATTGTACTTTAACTGAGCCAATTCAACCTGGAGTCGCCCATCAGCGCTCTGCGCTCGTTGCGCAAAGATATCCAGAATAAGCATACTTCGGTCGATGACTTTGAGCTCGGTAGAGTTCGTGATCGAACGCCATTGCGACGGCTTGAGCTCCGCATCAAATACGAGGACCTCTGCGCCGGAGCGAAGGCATCGCAGAACAAGCTCCTGAAGCTTTCCACTTCCAATAAAGGTTTTGGGGTCGATACGGCGATGTTGCACAATCTCATCGATCACCTTAACACCCGCAGTTCGAGCAAGCTCACGAAGCTCTATCATCGAGGTCTCGCTATCAACCTCCTTCGAGTCATACACACCAACGAGTACCGCACCAACTTCATCACTGGCGAGTTGAACGACCTCTGCCGATAGACTCTGCTCAACCGATTCGACGAAATCTAGGAAATCGAGGGTGCATGTACCGAGGTCGCGAACCGTCTCCGTCACAGACGCAGCGTTTTCCCCGCCCTTTGCCGGGATCAGGTACGCATACGTCATCGATGTGCGATTCGGTGCACTTCGCAAACTCACCACCATGTCGAGTCTGAGGCGCTCAAGGTCTGCATACACATCGAAGGGGATCGAAGCCTGGTCCTTGTCTTTGGAGAGATCGGTAAATACTAGTCGTAGATTTCGGAGGCGAGCTCGGCCCAGTCGGTATCGACCAAGATCCGGGATATACAAGAGCTCTTTTGTACCGAGCATGACCTCTTGAATACGACCCTGTCGGTTAATCAACACACCCACGCGGCGACGCAGATTCTCCGCCAGCGAGACCATTTCTCGGGCAAGCTCAAGTGAGACGATCTCAGTGTCATCAACTGATCGCTGAAAGAGCTTTTCGACCGCTCGTAATTCAGATGGGGCGAGCCCTTTGGTATTTCCGGAAACGTGTACTGCCATGCAAAGCAGAGAGTGTACACCGTTTTGCCAAAAAGTTCATCATCCCAGCCGAGGCGCAGCTGACCCGGTCTTCTGATGCGTTGCGGCGGCGAGGACCAAGAAGTGTGCGAAGTCAGGATTCGACCCAAAATGTAAGAAATGCAGGGTGCTACACGACTGACCAGACACGGAGTACCCCTCCTGCGCCGACATTCCCCCATCGCTCTCAATTCGGAGCGTATCGACGATTCGGTCGGCGAGTCCGATCTCTCTCCCCTTAATCTGCCAGTCATTGATGGCAAGCCCAGCTATCGGTGAACCGCTATTTCCAAGTACGGAATCCTCTATGATCGACGCTCTTACGATGTGATGTCCCGGCGATTGCTGCTCAACAGCGTGCGCGGGGATGAGCCCTACCCCTTCAAAGGCGCGATCGGATCCACGTGGTCGGAAGGACTTACAGAGAAATGCAGTGCCCGCACCTTCCGAATACAGCACTCCTCCAGCATCACAGAACTCTCGAAGTGCACGGTGG
>JBIIYC010000103.1:0-9397 GCA_044347025.1 Bdellovibrionota bacterium | reverse complement strand
ATCTTTTGAACGGTATTTCAGGTGATTGTCGGAGATAGAGTGGCTCTGAAGGCGGGGGACGTGAGCCTCGACCAGTGACGGACCAGCTCCACGACGTGCGCGCTCGTGCGCGATCTCCAGGGCCTTCACTGAGGCGAAAAAGTCGGTGCCATCTACCTCTGCTGTCGCGAGATTCTGGTAATTCTTCGCAAGTTCGGCGACGCTCGCTGCCGCTAATTGCTCAGTGATGGGGACTGAGATTGCGTAGTTGTTATTTTCAATCACGAACACGATCGGGAGCTTCTCTCTCGCCGCCCAATTGAGAGCCTCATGGAAATCTCCCTGAGAGCAGGTTCCCTCTCCGGCTGACACGTAGACTACTTCGTCGAGCCCCTTCATCTTTGACCCGAGGGCACATCCGATCGCTTGAAGAAATTGACTACCCGTCGGGGAGCTCTGCGGCGGAATGCGCAGGTCGAGGCTCCCATAGTGCATCGGCATCATTCGGCCATGAGAGTTCGGGTCGTTGACCTTATTCATGGCGTTCATGAGCAGTTGCTCCGGGGTCATTCCCAAGCCTACCACTAAGCCCATGTCGCGGTAGTATGGGTAGAACCAATCGCGACCTGCGCGGAATACGTGCGCAGCCGCAACCTGAATCGCTTCATGGCCTGCGCAGCTTATCTGGAAGTGGCATTTGTTCTGTTTATAGAGGGTGATCGTTTTTTCATCGATGAGGCGCGCTAGCATCATGGACTTGTATGCCCACAGCGTTACCTCGCTGTCGCTCTTGGCACGACTCGGGGTGCGGCTAACCTTCTTCGCTGTTTTCTTCAGCTTGGTGGGGGTTCCCGTCTTCTTCTTACGTTGCATGGTGTCCTTACTGAATTATCGAGATTAGATTCGCATACCGTCCAGCTTATGACCACTACTTCCACGCGAATACGAGGATGCCGTAAGTGTTTGAGAGGTGGTCATCGACAGCTCTCTAGGGGGCTACAAGACGTACACGAGCAGGTTCTAGTCAAAACAGCACCTTGAGAAGTTTCGCGGCCTGTGGCTCTACACCAGTTGCGTCGAAGTCCCGTTGCCTCTATTGGCGAATACTATTACCGAGCGTAGTCAAAGACGTCGACGAAGTGAGTCATAAGCTGGGTGAGGGCCTCTTGGACGGTAGGAGGCTGCTCCGTGAGCTCAGCAATCGATATCACGCGGATCTCCCCAAGCCCACACGGATTGATAGTGCTGAAGCGTTCGGCGCAGGGGAGCACGTTGAGAGAGAGCCCATGCAGGGTGCACCAGCGGGATATCCTAACACCACTAAACGCAATCTTGGATGACTCATCTATCCACACGCCCGTCTTTCCCGGAATGCGTATCCCGGTGATCCCGTAGTCAGCGAGAGTTCGTATAATCGTCTCCTCAAGAGAACGCATGTACCATCCTACGTCGGTGCGGTGGTGATGAAGATTGATAATGGGGTAGAGAATAGCCTGCTCAGGGCCGTGATAGGTGACGCTGCCACCGCGCTCGACTTGAACAACGGGACTGCCCAGCGCCTCAAGCTCTGCTGTGCTCTTGTAGAGATGCTCATCGAGCGTTGAGGTGCCGCGGGTGATAATTGGATCGTGAGAACACGCAAGAAGGACATCCTCCTGCGAACCCTCAATCACTCGCTTATGGTAGTGCCGCTGAAGCTCAAGAGCTTTGACGTACCCGATACGACCAAGATCGTATATCTCAAGCGAGGGACGTTCCTGACTCACTTCATTAGAAATTGATAGGTCGTCCAAGGGCAAGCGCCATCGCCTCCATAACAGCCTCTGAGAGGGTAGGATGTGGGTGGATCGTATCCACAACGCTCGCTGCGATTCCCTCGTGCGAGCGAATCACCGCCGCCTCGGAGATCAGCTCCGTTGCCTCAGCGTGGATAATGTGAACTCCGAGTACTTCGCCGACTTGATCATCGATGATAACCTTGATGAAGCCCTCCTGCTCTCCAATCGCGATAGCTTTACCGATAGCTGAGAAGGGGATCTTCCCGACTCGGTACTTGAGTCCACGCTCCTTGGCCGCGCGCTCAGTAAGACCAACAGACGCCACTTGAGGTTGACAGTACGTGCAGCCAGGAATGTTGTCGTAGCGCATCGGATGCTTAGACTTGCCAGCCACAACCTCGGCAGCAACGATACCTTCGTGACTCGCCTTATGAGCGAGTGCCGCGCCACCAGCAACGTCACCGATGGCGTAATGATGTGGAACGTTTGTGCGCATCAACTCGTCAACTTTGATGAAGCCGCGGTTTAGCTCGATGCCGACCTTCTCAAGTCCGATGTTCTCGGTGTTTGGAAGGATACCGATGGCCACCAAACAGGCATCGCCACTCCACTGCTCCTCAGAAGTCTTGCCCTTAAGGGTCGCTGATACGACATTTCCGGAACGCTTGAGGTTTTGAACGCCAGTCGCGGTGCGGACCGTCATCCCGTTTTTCGTGAATACCTTTTCAAGGGCTTGAGCCACCTCGGTATCCTCTACAGGGAGGATCTGATCCGCCATCTCAACGATCGTTACCTGAACGCCGAGCGAGTTAAAGAAGTATGCGAACTCGATACCGATTGCGCCCGCTCCGATGACGAGCAGCTTCTGTGGAAGGCGCTTGTTTTCAAGGATAGTGCGTGCCGTGTGAATGACCTCTCCGTCGACATCGATCGATGGGAAGGGGCGTGCACGTGCGCCGGTGGCGATAATGACGTCCTTAAAGTCGTAGGTCGTCGACTTCTTGCTCGAGTCAGTTACGACGAGCTTATTACCCTTCTCAAGAACGCCGTTACCCAAGATTACTTCAATCTTATTTTTACGCATGAGGTAGTTCACGCCACCCGAGAGCTTGTTAGCAACGTCACGAGAGCGGTCGATGATCTTGGGGAAATCGAAGCCGAGCTTGCCGGTTTCGAAGCCGAATGTGCTCGCATGCTTCATGTCGTTGTAGAGCTGCGCGGAGCGAAGAAGCGCCTTGGATGGGATGCATCCCCAGTTTAAGCACACACCGCCGAGAGCCTCTCGCTCGACGATTGTTACCTGACGACCAAGTTGTGCTGCTCGAATTGCGGCGACATATCCACCTGGTCCTGAACCGAGAATCATAAGATCGCGAGACTGATTGGCCATAGTATCTACCTGTGTTGTGTGCGGCTCTTAATACGCTGTGTCACCGCACTGTTAGAAGTGCTGGAGGCTGCTTGGATTGCTCCAGTCTATGGTCGTTTACATACTGCAATTATCACTTGAGAGCAAACAGGAGTTTTTCCGTGCCGGACTGAGGGGGTGTCGATCGCCTGGAGTAGGATTGGCGTCGAGTACGGGGTAACAACCCCGCCGAGATGGTTCATTTTGTCACACGTTCTCAAAACATGCGATGATACTGGTATGTCAACGACCCGACTAATCGAAATACCCGAATCGGAACTCTCGTTCTCATTCGCTCGTTCGGGTGGTCCTGGCGGACAGAACGTCAATAAGGTAGAGACCAAAGTAACGGTCTCGTTTGATTTTATGTCGTCGAAATCGCTCTCCTGGGAAGAGAAGGGGCGGCTCGGAAAGCATGCAGCTGTTCAGAGTCGTTTGGATGGAGATGGCGCGATCGTCATATCGAGTCAGGCGCATCGAACCCAAGCTCTTAATAAAAAAGCGGCGATAGAGAAGCTCCATGAGGTAGTGCGGCTTGCGCTCCGCAAGATTCGTAAGCGAATCCCAACTCAGAAAACCCGCTCCAGCCAACGTCGGCGTCTAGAGAGTAAGCGAATCCGTAAGGACACCAAAACCACTCGTCGTAAAGTTTCAACTGAGGAATGACAGCCAAGCGCGCACTTAGGAGCGGCTCGTGGTGTTGATCCAGCCGTTCGGGTCCTTCTTGCCCTTTGTTTTGGGATCGGTTGGCGAGGCGTTAGTTTTTGCGTTTGCCTGTCGCGGAGGAGGAGTTGGAGAGTTGAGGTCACGAGCTCCTAGAAGGCGGAGTAACAATCGCTCGAGCACCTTGAGGATGTTGGCTACGAAGGTAATGATCCGCTGGATGATGTTTCCACTGTAGCGATATGTGGGGTTCTTAAAAATTCCGGGAGGCTGAGCGGCGTGGTTGCGCACGCCTTGGCGTTCGGTCGCCTGGCTTGTGTGCGACACGGACGGGGATGGAATTGGATCTCTGCGGGGCTCGGCCTTAGGTGTTGCGCGTACGATGTTTGTTGCTGAAATCGAAGCAGAGGAGAGATCCGTTGTGTTCGCTGCGTGCCGCTCCTCTTTGATGTGCAGATCTTTAGAGGCGTGCAGATCCGTAAGGTCGAATTGACCTGCTGCGGATGCCTCCTGATTCTTATCGAGAGCCCTTTCCGACATATCGCTACCAAAACCGACGCCACGGTATCACAAGTAGTTATGGGAGTCTTGGTCGATTGTGTGCTGTAGGTTGGGGGTATTAAAATATGGCTCATCGACGGAATTAGTGGGTAGTAGCGGGGCAGAGCTACGGCATAAACCGCTGAGTTTCCAGCTAAAAACGAGGTTGTTACGTTCACGAGCAGGTGCACGTGAACAGCCCGATATCATCAAAAAGCACCCACTAAAAACGTCGAAGCCCCTAAAATATGATAGCAATCAGTCGGTTAGGCTGCTGCAGGAATGTGCCTACTCAGGGCGTTACTCAAGTCCGGTCGCGAGCAGGAGCCATCGGTATTCAGTCGGGGCTCCGGATCTCCTGTTGGCTCCGATCTGCGACCAGCTGCGAGCTTTGAAGATAAAGTGAATTCGACCGTCACGCGCCTCGGCTCCCGGGGGCGGATTTGGATCTGAGGCTCCCTGCTTTACGGATTGATGAACTACGCTGTCAAAGGCATCGCTACCGGAGCTCTCAACCAACTTCGCTGAGAGGAATGTGCCATCTTTTGACAGAATCGCTTCGATGGTTGTGAAGTCCGAGAGTCTGTGAAGTTGTTGAGCGCTGAGTTTCTCCCACCCTTGCGTGCGTAGTTGTGTGAATACCTGCACAGCTACGCGACGCACGAAGCCGGCGTATTGATTCGCTTTCGCATTGAGCAGGGTAATGTCGCCATCGGGTAGATTAGGAAGGTGGTCGCTAATTCCGGCGCTCCCGAGAAACGCAGCGCCTGAACCTGGTGGGCGAGAGAACGCCTGATACTGCTCCAGTTTCTGCTGAGATTGAGTGGATGGTTTCTGCTCTGCGGGGGACTTCGGTGTTGTGCCGAACTTTTGCGCAAGCGTTGCGTCATCGAGTTTCAGGTCTGAGAGGTGGAGGTCGCGTTTGTTATGTGTTGGTGCAGGCTTTTCGATCGGTTTCTCCTGCATCTTCGACGGCGACTTGACCGGCTCCGGCTGCGGGGGCTTTACCGAATCAGCTTTGGGTTGCTGCGGAGCTGGCTTTTGTGGAGATGGGGGTTCCGGCTGACGCTCAAGGGGTTTGCCTGGAATGCCACCTCCGTCGCCGCGCTGGATCTTCTCGATCTCGGCACGTGAATCGATGTCCGAGAGTCGGGTCGTGCTCTCTGGGGGCTTGGATGGGGGTTGATTCGAAGGGGAGATAATCTGCTTTTTAGGGGCGATTGCGGTGGCAGGAACGATGCTGACGTCGATCGCGGTTGGTAGGGGAGGAGGGGGCGGTTTCGATGAAAAGATGATATAAAACAGGGCGATATGGAGCAGAATCGATGCGGCAAGGCCGATCTGCTGATAGTCTCGAAGGGGGTAGGTATACTTGCCGCTGGCCATGTGATGGCGTAAGGTTACCAGAGGGTTGAGCTCTGTGACAGAGTGCGCCCGCGTAGCCCGCCAGTGAAATGCACGAGAGGGGGCGCAACGACTTCACGTAAGCAGCTAAGGGAGCTTTGTACCATGCTTAATAGCCCGGTTCAGTTAGGTATCATCGGTTTACTCGTCGTGTTGTTGTTTGGTACCCGCAAGCTTCCCGAGCTGGGCGCGGGGCTGGGCCAGGCTATCAGTAATTTCAAGAAGTCCTACCGGTCTGGGTCTGAGATCGACGTCACTGACGCCTCAAAGCAGAGTGAAGAGAAGCCAAAGTCGGAGTGAGTGCGTGCCTTGGCTGCGTTCCCTTCGCGGCTGCTGAGCGCAGAAGATACGTAGTGCGGGAGTTTCTGCTCCCCCATCGTTGATCTACTGTTTCACTGAAAATACTCGAGCAGAGAAGAACTTAATCTTTTTGAGATCTGCAGGAGTAATTGGCGCATTTCCCGATGGGGTTTGCGCATCAAGTAGTGCGATTGTGAATGCCACCTGCTCACCTGGATTGATAGTGGCGCTGCGAGCGCTCAGAGATTCCTGAAATTTCTTTACGGTCGCTAACGAAAGGTCGGAGACTTTTTCTCGGGCGAGTGCAGAGCGCAGAGGCGCTTGCGAACGGGCGATAATCTCTCCCTGTTCGTCGAAGCCAAGGGCTTCAAGTCTTACATCATCAAGCGAGGCGGCAGACGCATTCTGAACTACGCCGCGAACTATACCGACACGCTCCTGTGACTGTGTCTTAGCGAATTCGATGGACACTCCATGAACTGAGAGCTCTGGGGGAGGCAACTGAGCCGCGTCACCGCTTATGAAGGACGGTGTAAGTGCGCCGAGAATGGTGTCGACGGTACGTGGTGCCAGATACGTAGAGTAGCCAACGGTTGCAAGCAAAGCCAAGGCGGCGATTATTGGCGACGAGAGAATGGTGAGGCTCTGACTGCGCAGGGAGAGCCGTCCTAGCCACCCATTCGACCTTTGTCCGCGCGGAGCGCGCTCAACGGATGTTGGTGTGCTGGCTGTCGAGAGGGGCGGGGTGGCTCTTAGTTCGTCCTTGGAAGGCGCCTGTCGATCTGTTGTAGGCGGTGCCTCCACGCGTGGCGTGGTTTTGCTCTCTGATGACGGAGTGTCGAACAGGGAGAAAACATCTGAGTTTGCCTCCGTTGTTGTTGCGGGGGTGTTGCCACTGCTTTGGCTCAGAGGCGATGCCTCTGCCGCGAGAGCCTCTTTGTGGGTGATAGCTGTTGGAGAGAGATGCTTCGGGGAGAATCGCAGCCCAAGAAGCGAGAGTCCCGGGCGAGTCTCTTCAAGGTGTTGTGGAATCGTAGGCTCCTCTGCCATGGCACCGAGAGAGAAGTCCGTGGTCTTTAGCGTTGTCTCTCTCGACGGAGAGGTCTGGTTGATCAGGTCGTTCGCTGTGGTTGAGTTGGCGATATCGTCGGTGAGTACCCAGCGCGGCTGTTGGCTAGGGGCGGCGGGTTGCGGCGATCGGAGAGGAGCTCCGAGCTCAAACACGGCATCGCAGCGTGAGCAGTGAAACCGGGGGGTCTCGAAAGATGCGACCAGGGTGCTCTCAACCGCGAACTTCGTTCGGCACGTTGGACACGCCACCACCACGTGGGGTTCCGTTGTCGGGGCTGCCTCGTGGGTGATTTCGTTTACCGAGTCCATTTTCTTGTTTGGAAGCATCGTCTCTCGCCGGGTGTGGCTATCGCCGTCTTTACTAAGCTACCAGATACCAACTGCTGTTTCCCGAACCCCCTACGGCGCCCATCTCCCTTACCGTATAAGATGCCGGAAGGGGGAAAAAAAGCGAAAGGGGGGCTCGACCGAGAGCGGCGTGAAGTGCCGCCAATCGTTTCAACAGTATAGGAGGTAAGTTGAGTAAGCACTAGATAGAATCTTGGGGCGGTTGCTTTTTTGGGCGCATCGCAGTTTCGAGTGGTGTGTGTGTTTGCCTCCGGAGGTGCTGGTAGAAACCGATCGTTCAACCGCGTGAGGCGTGGTTTGGCCCCTAGCAGGGTGGTGAAAAAAGACTTCCTGTTGCGCATTTCGATAGTTTGACTGCAACTTCGTTGGAGCCGCCGAAAAAATCCTCAACGTATCTCAGCGGATACGCCTCCGGTTTTTTCGTCGTCTCCGCCTTGTTTCGTCAAAACTCTCAAAATGCTCACGACGGAACCTTTGTCATTACCCTGCTAGAGGAATTGCCCTGAACGTGAGGAATGCTCGTGCGCAAATCCAGGCCGGATTCACGCCACGATTTTGGGGGCGCCGGCATCTTACGAAGATGAACAGCCATAGCTGGTGCTCGCTTTTCGTGTGACCGGCTGTAAGCCATTGAAATAGTGAAGGTTTTATGACTCGCCCCAAATTAGAACTGTACACGGTCGCTCTCTTTTCGGTGCTTTGCCTTGCGTGTGGATATTTTCTGTTGGGTGGGCTGCAGCGGGCATTCGAGTCGAATCCAGTCTTCAATTCGCTCATACTGACGTTTCTTGTCGTGGGCGTGGGAGCGGCGGTGCGGCAACTACTGCGCATCGATTACTCCGCACGCTGGATGGCTCAGCGTATGAAGTCGACCGAAGTCTCTGAGCCGGTCCCGTTCCTGTTGGTTCCACTTACGCCCCTGGTGAGCAGCAGCAACCCGCAACCTACCTGCAGCGCTCTCTCGCTACGTGCGATGATTGATGGCGTCTTCGTTCGCCTCGATGACGGTCGAGATCTTTCTCGGTATCTCATGAACGTGTTGATCCTCTTGGGCCTCTTGGGAACCTTCTGGGGACTTCTACAAACCGTTGGTGGTATCGGCGCAGTTATCGGTGGCTTAAGCCTCGGTGAAGGAGATATCAAAGCTGTCTTCGATACCTTCAAAGAGGGGCTCCAAAAGCCTCTTCTCGGTATGGGCATATCGTTTAGTGCCTCTCTTTTCGGATTAGCCAGCTCCCTGATATTGGGATTTATGGACCTGCAGGCGGGACGGGCTCAGAATCTATTCTGCGCAGAGCTCGAGGAGATCCTTGGGTCAAAAGACACTCTCACCGAGGGCTCTGACCTCAGCGGATTGCGTTTCCCGGTTGCCCACACCGGAGCCGGCTACAGCGAAGCAGTCGTGCATACACTCACGGACCAGCTTGAGCGGCTACAGCGCACGATGCGACACCAGGTTGAACTCCGTGTCGCTGAACAGGCTAATGCGCGCACACTCCAAGAAGTATTGGTAGCCCTGGATGATCACTTGAAATCTCAGCATCAGTTGCTTTCCCGTATGGTTACCTTCCATCAAGATGCAGCGCCGGTCGTTGAGCGGTTGGCGAATCTTATCAGCAGCTCCAGTGTGAGCTCGCTAGAACATCACGCCCGAAGTATCGATGTCAGTGTGAAGGAGTTCGGTCGTCAGCTCTCAGTCGCGAGCGAAATGCAAACCGAGGAGTTGCGGGGTGAGTTGCGTGTCATAGCGCGTCTTCTCGCTGGGCCAACGCCGGGAAAAACTGAGGTTATTGCACGCTCAGAGGAGAGAGCATGAGTTACGCCTCACGTCGCGCTAAACATCGAGTGTTCGATATCTGGCCGGGGTACGTCGATGCATTGTCATCGATGCTCATGATGATTGCCT
>JBIIYC010000278.1:0-2738 GCA_044347025.1 Bdellovibrionota bacterium | reverse complement strand
CGATCATTCAAGCGACGCGGTAAGACTATTGTGCTCGACAGAGTCGAGCCGGAGATGCTGTCATCAGCATACGCCGCATGTCGAATTCACGCTTTGCCGAGTTGGTATGAGCTTCCAGGACTCGTGTCCCTCGAAGCGGCAGCTCATGGAAAAAATATCGTAGTAACGAGAACAGGAACAACGGCGGACTACGTAGGGGACAAAGCCTTCTACTGCACGCCGTGGGACTGTGACTCGATTGTATCAGCCGTAACCGCAGCCTTCTACGCGCCCACTAAAGATGGGTTGGTCGATATGGCGCGGAGCTTTACGTGGGACGAAGCCGTTCGTCGTTCCATCAAGGCGTATCACGAAGTGCTCGGAAGAAGTGAACAAAAAACAACACGTATAAAAAGCTCGACTATGCAGAGTTCAGAGTCAGTGTCGCATGGAGTCTATGATATGAGTATCAATGCTACCGAATTTCAGGATGCGCTTGAGCGGGGAGAGATCGCCGCTAAGAGTCACGATTTTACAAAAGCTGACGAGCTACTACGCCAAGCTGAGTCGATGAACCCGACCTCAGCTCGAGTCCTCAAGGCTCGCGGAGCGGTTCTGCTCGCGCAGATGAAGGCGGATGAGGCGCAGTCGTTTTTTGATAGAGCGCTTCTGGTCGAGCCGAATGACGCGAAGGTCCTGGCGGGTCGTGGTATGTGCGACCTCGCTCGGCAACGCCCAGACCGCGCCCTCCCGTTCTTTGAGAAGGCTATCAGCCTTGCGCCCGACTACCTTGTGGCTCTTCACCAACTGCTGGAGTGCTCATACGCCCTTTCGTCCTTCGATAGGGCAGTAACGGTGCTCGAGCGATACCTCTCGATTAAGCCTGAGGATATAGAAATCCGCTACTGCTATGCGGGTTGTCTCTATAAGACTGGACAGGCAGGAAGAGCGATCGCTGAGCTGGATCGCGTGCTTGACGAGAAGCCTGGTCATCAAGGGGCTCAGGAGTTGCGTGTGTTTATCACAAATGACGGATCAACGCAGGCCGCAGCGCGTCCTAGCGAGAAAACTGCGACAGCGCAGGTTGAACCAATGCAGCCGAGCTCTCTCACCGGGACCACAAGCGCGGAGCTGCGTGACTCGCTCGCTGATCTCTCGGCAAAGATTCGCGGTTGGAGAGTTGGTTCGCAGACGACCGCTCAGCCGATGGCACAGCCAGAGATTACGGAAGAGGAGCGCGTTGCGATCGCTATCGGAGAAATTGAAGGGCTCAAGAGAGAAGGCGATTTTACAAAAGCGCTTAAGCAGCTCGATGAGCTCCTGACGTGTCAGACGCTCCCCGTAGCTCACCAGGAGACGGTTCGGTGTCTGGAGGCTGAGTTCGTGGTTCTCGCGGGAGATTTTTCGCGAGCAACAGCGATGTATGACGCCATTCTCGCCAACAATCCGCGGTCAGCTCGTGCGCTCTGTGGCAAAGGAGCGTTGGCAGCAGAGGGGCAGGATTGGTCGTCCGCGCGAGGCTTCTTCAATCAAGCTTTGATGGCTCAACCGAATCACGATATTGCTCTGGCTGGGCTGGGGCTATGCGAGATGGTAAGCAACAATGCCGAGCAGGCGTTTGCACTGTTCCAGCGAGCGGTGGAGACTAATCCGGAGAATCACCGAGCACTCTTGGGTGTGCTACAGACCGGGTATCCGCTCAAGAAGTACACCGAGATGGAGCGGATGATCTCGGCATACCTTGATCTGCACCCTGGTAGCGTCGATATGCTCTACTCCTTCGCGGGAGTCTTGTTTGCACAAGGCAAGGTGAAGGAGGCGCGGCTCGAGGTTGAAAAGATCCTCGTGTTCGAACCGGAACATGAGCACGCTCTTGAACTGCGAGGTATGCTCGATAATCCCGAGGCGCTAACCAAGACATCGGTGACTCAGTAAGAGTAGCAGCTCACAGGTCCGCTGAGCGGTATCGCTCATGAACGTTACGTGCGGCCGCTCGTTAGGAGAGCTTGTTGTTCTGCCCAGAATAGCGTGGGTAACACCCGAGGTTCCCGGCACGGTTATCCTAAAATCGCGTCAGGGGAGGCCTGTAGTATAGTGAGAGGCGACTCGTTTTAAGCTCGTGTCCCTTTTCGCTCTTTGCGAATCTCCTCATATGCTTCCTGAAGTTTCTGGAAGGCTCTCACATGAGAGTCTGCCTCGGTGGGGCTTGCCGCGTGGGTATCAGGATGAAGCTTAAGTGCCATTCGACGGTAGCTTCGCTTGATGGTTTCATCCGTATCCGAGGGAGAGCAGCCAAGAAGGTCGTAGTGCCACGTAGCCGATGGCGCGGTGACTCGGGGGGATGGTTGACCTTTACCCCCAGCTTTAGCTCGCTCTGCGCGATAGAACGAGCGCGAGGTGCGCCTCTCGGTGTTGTGTTCGCTGGTTGGAGCTCGTCGGCGAGTGCGCGTTGGGACTAGTAGTCCCTCAATTTCGTGTAACACAGCGATTTCCTCGTCAGTAAGCGGTCCGTCGCAGGTAGCAAAATCCCGAAGCTCGCGAAGGAGCTTTCTCCGCTCTGAGAGAGTGGGGGTAACTGACTGCACATAGGCTTGCATCGCTCGCCGAGTGGAAGCTGAATCTAAGGGACATCGGGAAGTGCCGCTAGGTCGACCGGGTGCCCCCACGCTCGCGAGATACCGGTTTCTATGCGAGATCTCCAGAGAGTTAAGGGGCCCATCACACGCTCCAAGATATTCAAACACTGCAATAATCGCCTC
>JBIIYC010000102.1:0-9466 GCA_044347025.1 Bdellovibrionota bacterium | reverse complement strand
CCCGGGCGGATGGCCGTCAGGGTCTTTGCTTCGCGTGAGATGATTATCGAGGGAGCCTGTGGCGTTTCAGTGGAAGTAGCGCTTACCGGGGTCGCTGAGGATTGTTGCGATTGGGTAGGGGTGTTGCTTGCGAGCGCTTTTGTTACGATCGGTACCGGTCGGGACAGAACTAGTGAGCCGTCGAGGAGCCACGCCTTGTCGGAGCGCGAGGGCGTTCCAAGTATGGCGCATCCGTTGAGAAGGATGCATGAGCCGATGCAGAGGACGGCCCGCGTGATTGCCGTGCGCGCTCTCGCTCTCTCTGTTATGCCTCGAAAAACCTGCATTTTACACCCACTGTACAGCGACTGCATCACCGTCCTGGTCGACTTGAAGTTCACTATATCCTTCGACTAAGGCATTACCCTTCGTCAGAACCTCGCATGTTAGGATGCGATTGCCCGGCAGGTGGGTGGAGCTTTTTCGCATTGGCAAGAGGGAATTTTCGATGGGGTGTCTCGGCCGTTTGTTGCTATGGAACGCCAGTTGTGATTAGTGATGTGTAGTAATAACAGTGGGTTATGGGAATTTGCGGGCGCTCTGGCACCGCCCGCGGCTGACGGAGCCTTGCCTGTGGAGAGGACTTGAGGTGTACTTACCCCCTGTAAACCGGTCTGGAAGAGGCTCTCAACACATGAAGAGCGCCTTGCCCCGGACAGATAGGTTGAGAACTTATATGTCGTCATCCGCAATACTGCGGGTTCAAGACAAGGGGCTTGTTTCTCCCTTGGCGTCACGGACCTGCATCGCAATTAAGCTTCTGTTAGTCACTATCGTGGCGAGCGGCTGTGGTCTCGGAGGAAGCTTCCTCAGAGTTCCGGCTGGGGACGCTGGTCCTCAGGTCGGCGGTATCGCCGCTGATGAGCGACTCCTCTTTGATTCAGGCTCTAAGGGGCCTAAGCAGATCTACGTTAAATCGACCCGCGTCCTTCCTAAGGTTGACCTAGGGGTAACTCCGGAAGTTCAGCAAGAGCTCGACCGGTTCATGAATCGCGAGCGGACGACCGTCACGACCATCCTTGCGAAGGGAGCTGATAAGTTCGGCCCCATGGCTGAGGTGTTCGAGGGGGCAGGGGTACCTACGGAGCTCCTTTCAGTGGCGTGCGTTGAGAGCGGTCTCAACACAAAAGCCGCGAGCCCGGCGGGAGCCAAGGGGATGTGGCAGTTCATGAAATCCACGGCGCGGTTGTATGGACTCCGGGTGGATCGGCGCCAGGATGACCGCACCGACTTTAAGCGCTCGACCGAGGCGGCCGCTAAGCATCTCAGAGACCTCTTCATACTGTTTCAGGACTGGCACCTTGCGCTCGCCGCGTACAACGCAGGCAGTGGGGCGATTAACCGTCTTGTGACCAAGACCGGGGCATATGACTTCTGGGATCTGGCTCGAGGTGGGCATTTACCGGCAGAGACCCAGCGGTTTGTGCCACGCGTAATCGCCCTCTCATTGATTGTGAATAACCCCGACCGCTACGGTTTCGAGGGATACAAGGCCGTCGGATAGGCGACTCCGGCGGAGGGCCGAGCGTTTCTCGTCAACACCCTCAAACACCTTCGACATGTGGCCCCATGCCAGTGTGCCAACCGTTTATCCGAGCATCGTGCGGAGCTCGTCGAGCTCTTTGGGAAACACGTTTGCCGTTAGCACCTCATGGCCCCGGCTGGTAACGAGCACATCGTCCTCGATTCGCACTCCGCAGGCGGGGATCTTTCCAACAGGCTTTGAGAAGTAGAGCCCCGGTTCGATCGTAATAACCATCCCTTTCTGGAGCATGAGTCCTTTGGACCCCGCCTCCGGCGTCACATCATGGACGTCGATGCCGAGCATGTGACCGATCCCGTGCGGGAAGTAGGGTTTGTAGGCGCCCTTCTGGAATAGTGCAGACACGTTCCCTCTCAGTATCCCCAGCTCCTTGAGTCCCCGGGTTATCTCAAGCGCAGCGACGCGATGGACCTCAGAGACGTAGATGCCCGGCTTAACAGCGGCGATAGCTTTCTTTTGAGCCTCCAATACTGTGGTGTAGATATCTTCGAGTGGCGGGGAGAGGGCGTCGCCGACCGGTATTGTGCGGCTGACGTCACTCGCATACATGTCGAGCTCGCACCCCGTATCGATGAGGAGCAGCTCGCCGTCTCGGAGGGTTTTTGAGAGCGCGTGATAGTGAAGGGTTGCAGCCGACCTGCCGCTGGCGATGATGGTATTGAACGACGGCTCCGCCCCGTGCAGCCGATAGAGGTAATCGATCAGCGCCGCGAGCTCGCGCTCGCGAATTCCGCTTCGAATAAATTGTGCGATGTGAAGAAGGGCGGCCGACGTGAGATCTGCCGCTTTCCGGATGAGATCAACCTCAGTGGGATCCTTAATACTCCGAAGAACCGCGGTGATCCGCTCGGCATCAACGATAGTTGGACCGAGCCCTCGCGGGTTCAGAGTTCCGCGGCCCGCGAGCTCCTGCCTGAGCTGGCTACTAACACCGCCCCCTTGGCTCTGTAGGTAGAGGGTGTTGCAGTTGCGGACCATCGCCCGAACGGTATTCAGAGGATCCTTGCTCGCGATCAATTCAACGCCCAAGGTCCGCGCCAGAGCCTTCGCGGATGGCTGCTCCCCCTCCCATACTTTCTTAATAGGGTCTTCCACTGGTGCCACAAGGGTGATGGGTTCCTTAGCTTGAGGGCGAACAATCAGAGTGAGCTCTTGGTGCTGAGTTCCGGTAAAATAATAGAGGTCGCTATTTTGCCGGTAGGGGAAATGGGTGTCCCGCGAGCGAACTGCGTGAGAATTGCTGGACAGGACGAGCGCTTGGGGGGCTCCTGAGTCTTTGAGAAGGGAGAGAATCCTCTTGAGTCGTGTCTGGTACATCTTTTTCATAGAACCTGCCTACGCTGACGTGAGTGTACACCGATGTAACCACGATTTACCGCGAAGCGCATGGGCTAGTCTTGAATCGGGCTCACTTTTCGTTACATATTGATGCGTGATTACGCCAAGGGTGTGCATATGGTTTCAATAACGGTCGAGATCGATGATTCGTGGGTTGCCCCCATTTATGACCATGTTCATCACGGACGGTGCTTCTCGCTCTTTGAGCAGGCGCGCTGCGCGCTCTTGGAGCACATAGGATTTCCGAACGAGGATCTCCTTCGTGAGGGGAAGGTGTTGGTCATTACCAGTGTACGGGCGCAGTATAAGCGCGAAGTGAAGCGCGGCCTCGCTACTGTCACATGTGACCGGGTTGAGCTTAATGGCCGCGCCCTGGTTATTCACCAGCGCTTGCTTAACGAACGGGGTAAGGTTGCCGTTGAGGCAGTTGTGGAGTCGATGTTTATGGACAACACCACGCGACGCGGAATGAACCCACCAGAGGATTTCCTAGCTGCGTTTTTGAGGTACCAATCGGCGAAAGCCGATTAATACTTCGAAGCGCTACCGGCTGGTGCCGAATTGCCAACCGCGAAGTGAACTCGACGGTTTTTCGCCCATGCGCTCTCATCGTGTCCTGGGTCGAGGGGAATCTCCTCTCCATAGCTGATCGTTTCGATGCGAGACGACGGAATCCCAAGCGATACGAGAGCGCTCTTCACGGCACGTGCTCGTTGCGCGCCCAGGGCCATGTTGTACTCAACAGTGCCCCGTTCATCGCAGTGTCCCTCGAGGACGATCTTCATGCCGGACTTCTCACTCAACGTGCGTGCGTTGGCTTCAACATCGCTCCGAGCTTCACCCTCTACCGCGTACGAGTCGTATCCGAAGTGGATATCTCTGAACATCCCTTCGCCCTCGGCGGTTGGAATGTTACCGGCGCCAAACCGCCCTTCGCGTTGAGCTGCGAGATCTGACTCAGAGAGTTCGCCGTCCTCGCCCTCGCCGCTGCCGGAGCTAAACCATGAGCACCCGGTCGATGAAACCGTGAGTGCGAGAAGAGGGAGGAGGTAGAGTGCTTTTAGAGCTTTCATACTGTTCTTTGATAAAACGGTGAATGTTTGCAAATAATCGCACCCGAGAACCGAGAGCGCAACCCGCTAATATTGACGAAAATGGATAAAAAGACGGGCGTGTCGCGCTCTCGTTTGGGAATGTCGGCACGATTGCTTTTCCGGTTAGACTTCCGCTAGAAATTGGCCGATAACCGTACTTGCAAGGACGCGGCTCAATCGATGGGGGTGTAATGGACCGGTTTAACGATTATTTTGTACAGCACAAGGAACGCTTCCTGACGGAGTGGCGGGAGTTTCTCTCGTTTAAGAGCATCAGTACGGATTCCAATTTTCACCATGAGTGCTTGGCCTGCGCGGGTTGGGTCAGAAGCCATCTCGATGGATTAGGGTTCGCCACAGAGTTGTGGCCGTCGGCTACGAAGCCCCTGGTGTACGCAGTGCGCCCGGGTAATCCGAAGAAGCCAGCGGTGCTGTTCTATGGCCACTACGACGTGCAGCCGGTTGACCCAATCGAGTTGTGGACGAGTGATCCATTCGAGCCGGTTCTTCGCGACGGCCGCATGTACGCCCGCGGAGCGCAGGACAACAAGGGGCAGGTATTCTCATACTTTAAAGCTCTGGAGGCGTTGATAGCGCTAGGAGTTGATCTTCCGACGATCAAGATTCTGATCGAGGGTGAGGAGGAGAGTGGAAGTGAGGCCATGCACGCAGGGCTTCCCGGATGGAGTGAGCCGTTGAAGGCTGATATCCTCATGGTATCTGATACGGGAATGATCGCGCCGAGCACGCCGACAATTACGATGGGGCTCCGAGGCATCGCGCACCTTGAGGTTACTATGCGGGGCCCTCGGGTTGATATCCATTCCGGTCTCTACGGGGGGATTGTGCGCAATCCACTTCAGGCCCTAACCAAGGTGATCGCCTCGATGTATAACGAGGATGGATCAGTTGCCGTGCCCGGTTTTTACGATGGAGCTGCCGAGCCAACGGAACGAGAGCAAGAGATGGCCAATCGAGCGCCTATCAACATCGCCGACGTTGAGGCCATCGTAGGGGTTCCGTTGGTGGGTGGTGAGCCCCGTTTCGCTCCGATGGTTCGACGTGGTTTTCGCCCAACGCTCGAGATGAACGGTATCGGTGGTGGCTATCAGGGTGATGGTGGAAAGACCATCATTCCATCCTACGCAAAAGCTAAGTTTTCGATGCGACTCGTTGCCGGCCAAGATCCTCATCGTATCTTGGACCACGTTGTTACGTTTCTCAAACGGTCTGCTCCGTCAGGAATTACCGTTGAGATCGCGGATGATGTCGTGGGGGGTCCAGCGTTCCAGCTGCCGATTGAGGCGCCGGTCGTTCGGGTGGCCGAACAAGCTGTGCGCCAAGCATTCGGACGAGAGCCGGTCTACATCTGGGAGGGGGCCAGCGTGCCCATTATCCCGGTGTTAGCGAAGGCGTCAGGAGCTGCGCCTATTCTGGTCGGATTTGGCTTGCAGGAAGATAATATTCATTCGCCGAATGAGTCGTATTCCTTGCAGCAGTTCGAGGAAGGATATCGCTACGTCACCTCGTTTTTTCAGGTGGTATGACGCGAGTTCCGCTTGCTGAACAATTGAGGCCGCGTACCCTCGATGATTTCTCGGGGCTCGATCTTTTGGATGCGCACTTCACGGCGCAGCTTCGATTGGGACAGGGGCGAATTCCCTCGGTGATTTTGTGGGGGCCACCCGGCTGTGGAAAGACAACGCTGGCGAAGTTGATCGGAGCTTCGTTCGACTGCGAGTTCGTTGAGCTCTCCGCGGTTCTGGCGGGTGTAAAAGATGTACGTGAGGTGGTCGAGAGGGCCAAATCGAACAACCGACCCACTCTCCTGTTTGTTGACGAGATTCATCGTTTCAATAAGGGGCAGCAAGACGCATTCCTACCGCATGTTGAAGCGGGGACGATTGCGTTGATTGGTGCGACCACCGAGAACCCATCATTTTACCTCACTGGCGCCCTCCTATCGCGATGTCGTGTGGTTGTTCTGCAATCGCTCTCCGATGAGGCGCTCGAGCGGGTGTGTCGTCGAGGGGAAGTAGAAATCGGAATTAGCCTCGCCGAGTCGGGTCGTCCTCTGTTGGTGCAGGCCGCTGGAGGGGACGGGCGGAGGCTTCTCAACTTACTAGAGTCTCTTTGTGGAGCGTTGGCACCGGGAAGTGTTGTGTCTGAGGATGCGGTTCGTGTGTTCCTCAAGAATGCGCGTGTGCGTGTGTACGATCGAGACGGCGAGGAGCACTATAACCTTGCTTCTGCATTCATCAAAAGCATGCGTGGTTCCGATGCTGATGCGGCTCTCTACTACGGCTTTCGAATGTTAGAGGGTGGGGAGGACCCTCGGTTTCTCATTCGGCGCCTTGTGATATTTGCGAGTGAAGATGTCGGCAATGCCGATCCGAGGGCGTTGCAGGTCGCTGTGTCGACGCTTGAGGCATTCGAGTTGGTCGGGCTCCCTGAGGGGCGAATACCAATCGCGCAATGTATCACCTATCTGGCAACGGCGCCCAAATCGAATCGAAGCTACGTCGCGTTGCATAGGGCTTTAGCGGCGGTTCAGTCTAATCCGACAGCGCCAGTTCCACTCCATCTCCGTAACGCCGAGACTAAGCTGATGAAATCCATCGGGTACGGTGATGGGTATCGGTATCCACACGATGAAACGAACGGCTTCGCGGTTGGTGTGCGATACCTACCAGACCAGGTTAGGGGCGAGCCGTTTTATGAGCCTAGTGAGCGTGGAAACGAGAAAACGATTAAGGAGCGCTTGGCGTGGTTGCGAGAGCAGGCCACTCGTCGCTAGCGCTCCAGTGTGATCGTAACCGGCCCATCATTTACCAGCTCTACCTGCATGTAGGCGCCAAATACACCGCTTTCGACCTGCGCAACGCCGGCGTGGCGCAGCGTCTCTTTGAATTGCGTGAAGAGCTGAGAGGCTGGCTCCGGCGCTAGGGCGTCGAAAAATTCAGGTCTTCGTCCCTTGCTGGTCTCGGCGTAGAGCGTGAACTGTGGCACCGCGAGTACGGCACCTTTGGTCTCGAGGAGTGAGGCATGGAAGCGGCCGCGATCATCCGAGAAGATGCGCATGGCTACAATCTTGTCCGCCATGGGCTTCAGTGTTTCGAAGGAGTCGGTTTTGCCAAACCCCACTAAAAGCATCAGGCCCGCGCCGATAGCCCCGACTGTCGTTCCCTCCACACTGACCGATGCACGGCTAACCCGTTGAATAATCACTCGCATCCAGCCTACCTACTTGATTTGCGCGGGCTTGTATAGGGCACTTTATTTACATACCATTCAGTCGGCATGCTTAAGCAGAATTGGCGCATCATCTCAGTTCTTGAGCGGGTCGGGGATAACCTGATCATCGTTGCTGCGTTCTTTGGCGCGTACTTCGGTCGCACCTCGCTCCTTTTTTGGAACGATATTCTCAATCTCGGGCTCCCGTTTGAGGGGTATGAGCTCCTGCCTATTAAGGACTATCTGACGGTATTGTTCGCAGGATTAATCGGATACGGCGTCGTGCTGAACTTGATGGGTGCCTACGGAAGTATGCGTCTGAGTTCGGTGTGGCGGTTGTTCTATCTAGCCATTGTAAGTAGTGCGGCCGTGTTCATCGTTTTGGCGGCCCTTCTCTTTGTGCTGAAATTTCCCATCAGTCGAACCTTCATCGCACTGTTTGTGGTGCTGGCTGGGTGCGGGTTGGCGCTGCAACGCTATGCGGTGTTGAAGTTTCTTCGGTATTGGCGCCGGCAGGGGCGAAATTTCCGAAATGTGATCATTTGCGGAATCGAACAGCAGGCGGTCAAGCTTGCCCGAGAGATGACAGCCCGACCGGAGCTTGGGATCCATGTTCGTGGCTTTGCAGACCTACAAGGGGATACCGTAGATCGATCTGCGCAGGTCGCCAGGTTTCGTGAGCAGCTGCAGGGTCAGGTCCAAGTCGGTCGAGTCCTCTCTGGAACGGGTGAGGTGTGTCGTGCTCTTGAGGACTACGCGATTGATGAAGTGATATTCACCGACGTTGTATCGGTGATGCCGCAGGTCGAGGAGCTTATTTTGGCCTGCGCTGAACAAGGCGTTCGAACCACTATCGCCGCTGATATATTTAGCATCGGCTTGGTGAAGTCAGGTATAAGTTATTTTGGTGGGATGCCACTCATTCATTTCCAGACGCCACCGGGGGACTCGTGGAAGCTAGTCCTCAAGCGTGTCATCGACATCGTGGTGTCCGGAACATTGCTACTTGTTCTCTCGCCGCTGTTCGTTGTGATTGCGTTGGGAGTCAAAACCACGAAGGGCCCAGTCATCTTTCGGCAGGCTCGTATGGGTCTTAATGGTCGCATCTTTCAGATGTATAAATTTCGCTCGATGTATGTTGGAGCGGAGCAAAGGTTGCAGTCACTGCGAGATCAGAATGAGATGCGTGGACCGGTCTTTAAAATGAAGGACGATCCGCGTGTGACGGGCTTCGGTCGGTTTTTGCGGCGTTTTAGCCTGGACGAGCTGCCGCAGTTCTGGAACGTATTCATCGGCGATATGAGTTTGGTTGGGCCGAGGCCACCTATCCCGGGCGAGGTTAGTTTGTACGAGCGACGTTCTCGACGCAGGCTCTCGATGCGGCCTGGTCTTACCTGTACGTGGCAGGTGAGTGGTCGTAACGAGATCGTTGATTTCGATTCATGGGTTAAATTAGACCTTGAATATATCGATAACTGGTCGCTGAGCGGGGACCTTTTGCTGTTGTTGCGAACGGTCCCCGCGGTTGTTATGGGTACCGGCGCGCGCTGAGAGTGGCCCATGTGGAGGCCCGAGCAATCACAATCATTAGTCACGCATCCCTCAGGTGTTAATACAGAAGTTACTTCGTCAGCTTCTGATTGAGTCGAGAGAATGTCAGGGCGTTGGCGATGTCCATCATAACTTTTGAGTCGGAGCACCGTTTAACGCGGAGATTGACGATTCCGTGACGCTCGATATCGAATACGATCGAACACGCGCCGTTGCGGGTTCGGTAGTAGTTAGCCTCAAGGCCCTGAATAGAGATGACTTGCTCTGCTATCACGTCAAGGCTAGGAGGTCGGAACTTGTTAAACGCCGAGATGAGGCGGTGTTGAGCCATCGACGCGTAAGAATCTCTCGGAACGAGCGTATCGATCTGCACGCTGACGTGGTTGCGGTCGGTGAGTGTAATAGAGGCCGCGGCATACTGCGGCAATGCACTGGCCGCCTCTTTGCTTGCGTTGTATCCGATGATTCGGACACCGAGCCATTCATTAAGGATCTTCGGTGTCATCTCTTTATCCCAAATCATGGCGTAATTGGAATATGGATCAATATTCTCGAGGCCAGCGTTCGGGTTCTTCTTTGTTTCCGAAGTTATCTTACGCATGGCATCGGATCCAAGAACGTCTTTAAGGCCTTGGGCAGCCGATGCTTGCATTGTAATGAGGGAGAG
>JBIIYC010000101.1:0-9555 GCA_044347025.1 Bdellovibrionota bacterium | reverse complement strand
CCGTTGGGGTATGGGTTGGCGTTTCTGTTGGAGTGCTCGTTGGCGTCTGAGTTGGCGTATTAGTTGGAGTATGCGTTGGCGTATTAGTTGGAGTTGATGTCGGCGTATGTGTTGGGGTCTCTGTTGGGGTGTTGGTGGGTGTATGAGTTGGTGTGTTCGTCGGTGTTTCCGTTGGCGTATGGGTTGGCGTTTCTGTTGGAGTGCTCGTTGGCGTCTGAGTTGGCGTATTAGTTGGTGTATGCGTTGGCGTATTGGTTGGAGTTGATGTCGGCGTATGTGTTGGGGTCTCTGTTGGGGTGTTGGTCGGTGTGTGAGTCGGGGTATTCGTCGGTGTCTCAGTTGGCGTATGGGTTGGCGTTTCTGTTGGAGTGCTCGTTGGCGTGTGAGTTGGCGTATTGGTTGGGGTATGCGTTGGCGTATTGGTTGGAGTTGATGTCGGCGTGTGTGTTGGGGTCTCTGTTGGCGTGTTGGTTGGCGTCTCGGTTGGCGTTTCGGTCGGTGTGTTGGTGGGTGTCTGGGTCGGGGTATGGGTTGGCGTGTGAGTGGGGGTCTCTGTCGGAGTACTAGTTGGCGTCTTGGTAGGGGTATGTGTTGGGGTTTCGGTCGGCGTGGTCGTTGGTGTTTCGGTTGGAGTATGCGTCGGCGTTTCAGTTGGTGTGTTTGTTGGTGTGTGAGTAGGCGTCTCCGTAGGAGTGCTCGTTGGCGTGTTAGTAGGTGTCTCAGTCGGCGTGTTGGTCGGGGTTTCAGTTGGTGTATGTGTTGGCGTCTCAGTAGGTGTATGCGTGGGAGTGTCTGTTGGTGTTGATGTCGGGGTGCTGGTCGGGGTTCGCGTTGGTGTTTGCGTTGGTGTGTTGGTAGGGGTCTCGGTTGGAGTGCTCGTTGGCGTATGTGTCGGCGTGTTGGTTGGGGTACCTGTTGGGGTGCTCGTTGGGGTTCTTGTGGGTGTGACGGTTGGGGTGTGAGTCGGAGACGCTGTTGGCGTATGTGTTGGTGTCTCCGTCGGAGTTGCTGTAGGGGTCACAGTTGGTGTGTGAGTTGGGGTCGATGTTGGTGTCTGACTTGGCGTAACCGTTGGAGTCAGGGTCGGTGTTTCGCTCGGCGTATGAGTAGGAGTAGCCGAACTCGTGGGTGTAATAGTGGGCGAGTTGGTTGGGGTATCCGTGGGAGTGACCGCTGGAGTGTCGGTTGGTGTGTGGGTCGGAGTTCGGGTCGGGGTGCTCGTCGGAGTGTTGGTAGGAGAGTTGGTCGGCGTAACAGTCGGGGTATCGGTGGGGGTGTTGGAAGGGGAGTGAGTCGGTGTAACAGTTGGTGTCACTGTAGGCGTGACCGTGGGTGTCCCTGTTGGGCTCGGAGTCGGGGATGGGGTGTTTGTTGGGGTTGAAGTTGGTGTTGGTGTGGGGGTCGGAGTTGGAGTGGGAGGAGTAAAGTCGGCGGTATAGAGCGCCTGTCCTACTGTGAATTGAAGTTGATCGATGTAGGAGTTCGACTGATTAGAGCCGCCCGTTGCTCCACCGATAGCTACGTTAGCCACTCCACCTGCATGGGCGCTAGAGTTTGTGATGCTACCCTGAAGCGTGCCATCGAGGAACAACCTAAAGGTATTACCCAGGCGAGTTACCGCAACGTGATAGTACGTGTTCGCCGCTAGCGCTGTTGTAGTTCCGACCGCGGAGCCAGCAGTAGCGAAATTATTAAAAGAGACCGTAGCCGTGATTTGGTTCGCCGCATTGGTCGTCAGACGTAGAAACTGTGAGCCGAAGATAGTCTTTGCGGTCGAGCCCCAGCTTGTACTTCCCCGAGCGACCCACATCTCCAAAGCCCAATTTTCCGAAGTAATCTGAAATCGTCCATCATCAGCGACGGTGAGAACTCGGTTGGATGCGACCGCAGGAAGAGCGCCGGCGCCAAACCGCACAAGGCTGGTCTCAAGAATGGATGAGTTCTTCGTAACCGTCGCCGGGTTAGCGGAGGTGTCCGAAAAGTTTGCGTCATCCATCGGCATCAAGAGCCGGATATCCGCAAGTGGGGTGTTGGTTGGGGTTGGTGTGAGTGTCGGTGTGCTTGTGGGAGTGGCGGTCGGTATCGCGGTTGTAACCGCCGCGACTACCTCTCCCGCGGAGCTTCCCGTTCGATTCCACGCGGCGAGGAAATCGTCGTTTGCGCCTGCCTGCTCGTGAGAGATAACGTTAAGTGGTGACCCGGTAGAGCTGACCGTCGTTGCCACTGACCACGTCGTATACGGACTACTCGCGTCGCGGGTCTTCACCGTGCCTGACTCGGTAAACCAGGTCGAGATCTTAGAGTTAAAGGGACGGAACATCGCCGTGAGGGAGAGCGCCGTTCCGGTGTGGATCGTTGTGGCGGAGCCCCAGGTGAGTGGCGATCCAGAGAGAGATTTGATTCGCACGTCGTAGTTTGAGTCGATATAGGCGAGGTAGGCCGTGCCGCTTGGGCCTGGGATGAGTGAAGCGGAGGTGCCGGGGACGAGGTCGTTGACGGCAACCCTTGGGTAAGCTGTGACGGTTGATGTTCCTCCTGCGTGAAGAACTCCGCTCGGGCTGATGGCAAGGGCGAATACGTGCCGACTTGAACCGTTGCTGAGCGAGCTCCAGGCTGACCCGTTCCACGAGGCGATACCTTGGACCCCGTTGCCCCCCGCTGACGAAAATCCGCCTCCAGCGATGACGTTATCGGCCGAGTCAACAGCGAGAGCTCTTACCTGATCATTAAGTCCAGTGATCCCTGTCCATGTGGACGTTGCGACGTTCCATCGAGCTATGCCTGTAGCGGTGGCGCCTCCCGCGGTGGTGAAGCCAGCACCTACATAGATGTTGTCGCTAGAGTCTCGAGCGAGTGCTTGGCCCTGTCCGTTTAGCCCACTGCCGAGAGCGGACCAGGTACTATTGGTCGTATCCCAGACAGCGATGCGGTTTGCTGAAGCTCCACCGGCCGTTGTAAACTGCCCCGTCGCATACAGCTTAGTGTAGGTACTGTTGAACAAGATGGCAAATGCTCGAGCGCCAAGGCCAGCGCCGAGCGCGCTCCAGCTGGAACCGTTCCATTTGGCCATATAGTTCGCCGGGTTTCCACCAGCTGTTGTAAACTGACCCCCAACGAATAGATTACCTGAACCATCGAGTGCTAACCCCCAAACCGTGTTGTTCAGGCCGCTTCCCAAGGCGCTCCACGTGGATCCATTCCACTGAGCTACAGAGTTCACGGTATTTCCTCCAGCAGTGGAGAAGCCACCTCCAGCGTAGACCACGCCTGATGAGCTTACCGTAATCGCCTGGACTTGCGCGTTCGTGCCGCTTCCTAGGGGGCTCCAGCTCGTTCCATTCCAGCGAGCGATGTTGTTGGCAGAGACCCCACCGATCGACTTAAAGGTTCCTCCAACATACATCGTGCCATCAGAGTGGAATGCGACGGCAGATATTGTTCCGTCCGAACCCGCTCCAAGTGCGGACCAGGTCGAGGTCGATATCGTCCACTTCGCGATATTAAGCGCGTTAATGGTTCCCGCGGTCCCATAGTATCCACCCACGTAGAGTGAGTCGCTTGTATCTTGGATGATAGTGTGCACGTTGCCACCCGTTCCAGCCGCGAGCGCGCTCCATGCGCTCCCGTTCCAGCGAGCGATTCTGTTAGCTGCGTTACCACCGGCTGTGGTAAAGTCACCTCCGACGTACATCGTTCCCGTTGAGTCGAAGAAGACCGTTCTCACGAGTCCGCCTAAGCCGGTTCCGAAGGTACTCCAGGCTGAGCCGTTCCACTGAGCGATGCGATTGGCGGAGGAGCCTCCCGCATTCAGAAAATCACCGCCAACGATGAGGTTGCCACTTGGATCCATCCAGAGCGCGCGGCCGGTGTTGTCGATTCCGGAGCCGAGCGCTGACCACGCCGATCCGTTCCAGTACGCGATACGGTTAGCAGCGCTACCATTCGCGGTAGTGAAGGTCCCCGTAGCATAGATGGTGTTCGCGGATGGGGAGGTGAGGCCATAGACGATGTTATTGAATCCCGTTCCTAAGGCGCTCCATGTGGAACCGTTCCACTTCGCGACGTAATTGGCAGGGGATCCACCGGCGGTGGTGAACTGACCACCGGCATAGAGGTTACCAGCGCTGTCAAACGTTAACGCCCAGACGAAGTAGCCGAGGCCGGAGCCGAGCGCGCTCCACGTTGTTCCATCCCACTTGGCGATGTAGTTTGCGGATACACCGCCAGCGTTTGTGAAGTAACCACCCGCGTAGAGATTATTGCTTGAGTCGACGGCCAGAGCGTTTACCTGTCCGTTGAGTCCGTTCCCCAGTGCGCTCCACTCGCTCCCATTCCACTTGGCGATGTAGGAGGCCGAGATTCCTCCTGCTATCATAAAGGTACCCCCGACATAGAGGTTTCCGAGGGAATCCTTCGCGGCGGCTTGAACTGTCAGTCCCGTTCCGTTCTGCGCAAAATTTGACCTTCCGGTAACACCACCCGCGGTAATTCTGCTCCACGATGTGCCATCGTACTGGTAGCCGTTAACGTTCGGGCCACTCTCACCAGAAACGGTTAGCACCATCTGGGAGCCCGTCAGAGGAACCATCGCAAGCGACGTCACCTCAGGCACCGGCCGGTCGATAACCGAGGCGCTCCCAAAAGCTATCGTACTTGCGCCATCGCTTGAGGTGCGCACCGCTTGCGGTTGATACCTGTCACCTGAGCTTGCGCCGAAGTCCTTAAACGCCGCGACCCAGAGGTAGTTATTCGCGTCCAGCTCTACGGCGGGGCGGACGAACTTATCAGACGCGGACGTGCCATCGAAGGCGGTAACCTCCGCGTCGAAGGTGATCGTGGTACCCGAGATCGTTCCTCGTCGTACCACAACATCGAAGGAGTTCGCTTCGGTGACGAGGAAGACGTAGGAGGTGCCGCTGATCGTTTGATAGGTAACCGCGAAGTTCGCCGTGTTGTACGACTGGGTTCCGCGCGACGTCCACGTGGTACCGTTGGTCGATGATGAGTACTCGATCGCCGAGCCGTTGTAGAAGAAGACCCAGTGGTTGCCCGAGCCTGAGTCGAAGAAGGTCTTTCGTGCTCCCTGTGTTGTTGAACTTGTCGATGTGGATGCGCCGACGACGGAGACCTGCTGCGCGATTGTATGAGGTGACTCTATAACAAGGAGAAGAGCAGCGACGAGAAGATAGATCACTCCCGCTGCTACCGATCGGAAGCGGGAAATTCCTGAACGGAATTCGGAGTGCGCGCACGCGGAGAGAATTTCGACGGGAGGAGCCCGAGAGCCATCATTACCTCTCATACCGTATTATAATATTCGGCATGTAATTTCAGGGGCTTAACTAATTGCGCTGATAAAGAGGTGCGCGCAAAGGTTTTTGTGCTCGAATTTGTTAAGTGATTACAGGGGGCTGCCGAGCTGGGCCGGGAGGTGGTGATGACGAGATGGCTAACTTGTTGATGCCAGGTCGTGTCTCTTTTTCTTTTTAGGCGTGTTTGGGTACGAATGACTACCCTCGGGAGCTCTCAGAGAGAGGGGGCTGTGGCCCTTCGACAAAAGGGGATCGAGTGGGTTCTGAGAGTGCTTGTTCTCAAAGCACTCTCAGCGAGAATCTCACTCTCGCCTCCGGACTCAGATCGCCTGTGAGTTCTGCGCCAGGATAATTTCGATCGTCAACCCTGGTCCCACACCAACGATCATAACGTAGTCGTTTGGCTTCGCGTCTCTGTCTCGCATGAACTTGTCGATCACAAAGAGGATTGTAGCTGATGAAAGGTTGCCTGTTTGCTCAAGAACCTCTCCTGCCCAGCGGGCTTGAGATGGATGCAACTCTAAGCTCTTGCCGAGGTAGTCGAGGATCTTTGTGCCACCCGGGTGAAAGAGCCACCACGGAACGTCCTTACGAGAGAGCTTTCGCTCCGCCAGGAATGAATCTACTAATCGAGGCACCCAATCCGCGAGATGCATCGGAAGCTCCTTGTCGAGGAGAAGGTGAGAGCCGTTGTCTCGTATCTCGTAACCCATCAGGTGCCGAGATTCCGGAATTAAAAACGACTGATGATCGACGATCGTTAGACCCGGATCGTTCGTCTCAGCGCGAAGCAGCGCTGCCGCAGCGCCGTCAGCGAAGATAGATGCCCCGACAAGTTGTGCCGCCGAGCGATTGTCATGGTGAAAGAGGAGTGAGCACAGCTCTGATGAGACGAGCAACACATTTCGGGCCGACCGTCCCAGTCGGTTGCCGAGTCCCAAGCCGATAAGTCCACCAGCGCAGCCGAATTGATACGAGGGGATGCGAACGATGTCACGCCGAAGACCGAGGTGATCGATGATATAGGTATCGGGTGCCGGAATGATGGGGCACGAGCACGAAGTGAATACGAGCGCGTCGATGTCGTGTGGTTGCACACCTGTGGTTTGTAGGACTTTGTCTGCTGCTTCACATGCAAGTCGAGAAGCCTCCCTCTCAAACAATTGCGCTCGTTCCTGCGATCCTCTCAGTCGTACAATTTCAAGAGGCGGCCGTACAAAGTTTCTATTCAGGGTCCTCGACGAGCGAAGGTATCGGAGGAAGAGCGCATGCTCTGTGGTTCCTTCGCCGAGCCATTCGGTAGCCGCTTCGATAACTTCATCGGGGGATGCGCGATAGGACGGGATTGCAGTCTCAATAGCAGCTAGTTTCATATAGCCTTTTTCTTTTCGGGCAGGGTGATCTGAAACGAGATCGACACATCTTCGTTCACTCGGGCGATTAAAATCGACGGATCTTTTACACCAAAGTGAGCCCAGTTAATCTGCGTTGCGCCATCCACCACGATATCTCCCCGTGTGTTCCGGCGGATAGTGCCGGTAATAGCACTCGGCAGGGTAACATTACGTATCGTAATATTGCCTTTTGTGGAATAGGGGCAGGCGGGCTCGGCTGTGAGTGCTCGTTCTTCACAAGAGGGGCGGATCTCCGGAACCTCCACCGTGATGGACGGATAGGTCGCAACGTCCATGCACTCCCGCATCTCTTCGTCGCGACTCTCGCTTCCCGTATCGAGGGACGCGACTGGAATCGTAAGGGTGGCGGATATCGTGCGGGGGTCCTTCGGCGTGGGGAGCGACGCTCGACCGGAGATGCTTTTCACCACGCCATGAACCGTATGCCACGTAGTGTCAATTTTGAATCCTATCTCCATGGTATCTGGAGATAGGTCGGCCGGAAGGTTCCAGTGTTGCGCATATGCGCTCGGCGCGAGGGCGACGGCTACGAAAAGAGCGAGAGTATTCAGAGATTTTACCATAGTGCCGCCGATTGAATGAGTAAGCTTGAGAGGAGCCCGTAGGGGGTTCGCGGCGTTGAGGAGCGATGCATCGACATCAGCACCTCCCGGGCAAGCCCCCCGACCTTCTGGGTCCCTAGTGTCTTTCTACCGAGAGGCGTTGAAAGCGACCAGTAGGTTAATGATGTGTAGCCCGCTAACCTCCGCACCGCCCGATGCAGTCTCTCGTCGTGATCGCGGAGGATTTCTCTCGCGTTATCCGCTGGTGCGGATAGGAGTTGCGAGAGGGTGTCTGCCGTGATGCGAGCGGTGACCATCGCCTGGGTCATCCCCATGCCACCGATCGGATCAAGTTGTCGAAGCGCGTCCCCGACTACAAAGATTGAGCGGTGATGACTGGGCCGAGAAACTCGACCTATGCCTGACACCGTGAGGGCAGAGCCTGATGGCTCGGCAGTGATCCCCAGGCGATCGAACACCTCGGTCAGGAGATCTGGCTGCCGCGCAGGAGTAAGCCGATGCGCAGCAGCGTTCGAGCAAAAGAGGGATAGGGTCGTTGTATGGGGATCGATCGGAGTGAGGCATCCCTGGATATGGGAGTCGAGAAAGATATCAACAGTGTTTCGGGCGTGGGGAGTGGCGTGCCGGAGAGGAATACTGAGCCCGCACCTCGATTGCGACCTAAGTGACGTTGGTACTTTAAGAGTGTTGGGCAACGACGACGAGGCTCCGGTTGCAAGAATCAGATAGGGGGCCTGTACCTGGTGTGTATCAGTCGTAACGACGAACGATGACGCCCCGCTGCGCGACACATCGGGCTCCTCTCCGAGATAGACCGGTACACCGCGAAGCGAGCACTCCTTGAGCACGAGGGCATCGAGATCGTACCGACGAACCCCGATGCCATGCACATGAGGTTGGAGCACAATTTCGGACCGTTTCTTTCGCTCAAAGAAACGGAATCCATAAAAAGGGGAGTGAACCAGAGAGGCCAGCTGTTCGCCGAGCCCCAGTCTTCCCAATTCCTCCATTCCTTGAATGGAGAGCCCCTCGCCGCATACTTTGCGTCGCGGAAAACGGGCTTTGTCGATAATGGCGACTGAAATGCCGCGTCGAGCGAGATGCAGCGCTGCTGTCGCTCCGCTCAGGGAAGCGCCGATAATCGCAACTGATACTTTTGTGGTGAGCATGGATATTCCATGGGCGCACCCGTCACTTCGCACTGGAGCCGCCCGAGCCGACATTACAATCATGATGCGCCCGGCGCACAAAAAGCGCAATGTGAGGCGAGACCGAAGCCACAGGGAGGGGGCGTTCTGTCGGCGCCGGGATCGTCTAAGAGCTTGCAATCCTTAGATGGGCCGACTCAGAACTGCGTCGATGCGGCATCCTCGGAGTCCGCATCGACCAGCTCAATTCGCTCCCGAGCGAGATCTCCGACCAGTCGCACACGCTTGGACCGTCCGCGGGATGCGAAGGCACCGTTTTCGTACTGTGCGAGAGCCATCTCGCGCAGTGATTCACCCGCTAGTTCATCTAAAGCCCGGCTTACGTGCCGCATATCGTAGAAGAGGCCAGACTCGGCTACCGTCTTTTCTGACACGAACCCGATCTGTCCTGTGCGGCCGATCGCCTTTTCGTTGAATTGGCACACTTCACGAGATTTGTCGTAGAGGAGCTTCGTCGCGGCTTCGTCGAATCCTACCAGGCGTAAATTTGCATTCACGAATCCAGGGCGCCCGCCGATCGCATCGATACTGGTACCAATCATCTGCTTAAACGCGCTCTCTTCAATCGCATGCATCACAACTGGATCGAAGCGGCGTACCAACTCTGGTCGCGGCCGTCCTAGGCGATCGACAAATGATTCCGCCAGGATCTGCTTTATTTCTCGGAGTGGCATCGAACGGGTAAGTCGGTCCGCCCCTGCATTCGACGCGCCAACGATGATAAACCCAGGCCTGGAGATAGTTTCTCCGTTGCCAGCTGTGAGGGTTCCTTTATCGAAGAAGTTCATCAGCGCTTGATATACGCTGGGGTGCATCTTCTCGATCTCGTCAACAAAGACGAGTCCGACCGCGTTATCCTCTGCGAAGGTGTACAGGATGCCTTTGTCCGGTCCTGCGTATCCCGATGGAGAGCCGACGAGCCTCGAGACGGTGTGTTCCTCGGAGAACTCAGCGCCTTCGACCATAAAGAACGGAAGATCGCATACGCGTGCGATGTACATCATGAGCTCGGTCTTTCCGACGCCTGTCGGGCCCGGAACGAGCAGGGTAAGTGGGC
>JBIIYC010000100.1:0-9608 GCA_044347025.1 Bdellovibrionota bacterium | reverse complement strand
TCGCAGTACGATGTCGGTGTTTTTGAACTTGGTAAGTCGTGCGCAGGTAACGAATTGATGAGGATTTCGGTTACACGCCGGATCTGGCTTGAATCGGGTGGTATCGACTCCAGGATAGCAAATGCCTATCTTGTCCGGCGGGTACCGGTATGTGTTGAGAGCGAGCCTTCGCGAGAACTCTGAATTGGCGAAGGTATAGTCGACGTGATGAGCGAGGTAACAATCGATCCATTTCAGCGCCGGATTAGCGATTCGTGCGGCGATCCCAGCGGGGCTCATCGGCAGTGCTCGAATCCAGCGCTCTGAATGGATGAATGCCGAAGGTTCCTGACACATCCATACGTGAGAGAGGTCCCCTTTGTAGTACCGCTTTGCACAGAAGCCCCACCAATTAGCCGGAAATACTTGAGAGAATACGATATCGGGGGCGAGGTCCTCGATGAGTTGCAGAACCTTCCGTATGAGGAGCGGCAAGCGGACCCAATAGCGAAAGGAGCTGGGAAGGGGGCCTCCGATGGCATGAAACGAGAGAGGCTCATACCCCTCGATCAGAGATGACTTCATTGAAATTGCGCCAACGTGCACATCCCATCCGCGCCGAGAAAGTTCTCTCCCAGTTTCAAGTGCGTGTCGACCAGCCCCTCCCGGAAGGGTGAAATGCGGGTGCAGAATAAGTATCCTCTTAGGCATGCGCTACTCGCGATCTCACTGTCAAGGCGAAGCATGCGACAACGGCAATCAAGAGTTGGGCGACAAATGTCCAGAGACTCACCAACACCAAATCTTCGATTGATGGGTTCTGAAGTGTCCAGAGCAACGTTGCCTGAAGAGCGGCGGGAAGGACCAGTAGAGGAGAGATCCACCAGCGAGAGAGTAGAACCGCAAGTTGAATGACAGCGTATGCTACCACGTGACATCCAATAGCAATCAGAGCGTAGCTGGTGTTGGACATTACATGTGTGTACTGCGAGCCAAGAAGAAGCGGGAATAGGGCAGGAAGTACCTTCCAGAGGATCCATCCCAGCGGGGCTGTAGTCGCGGTAAACACGATAAAAGCTTTGACACAGAGACGTGGAATTGGCGTGTGGTGCCGCTCTCGAAGTGCTGAGCTGTAGGCGATCGTCAGTGCTGGTCCAGCCAGAAGCATAAGGCTCTTTGCGTAGGTCATGACGGCCGCATACTCTCCCGAAGCCTCTGGAAAGCGGGATTGAATCAAGGTTTGGTCGAGAGAAAAGGGGAGGGCAAGGAAGAAGAAGCCTCCGATAATTCCCCAGTGGGTGTTCCACTCAAGCAACCGCACAGTTGGAATCCTACCGATCAGATAGATGCTTACCGCGCAGGCGATGATAAAGCCGACCTCGTATGCCCACGAGATCATGACGAATGAAGGCATTGAAGTGATACAGAGCGCAATTACGATAAATTTCGCTAGAGCCCCAAGAGTTTGCATAACCCCTACGGCAGCCATTCGATGGAGTCCGGCAAGAATGCCTGTAGTCCAAGCAGTGACGACCATGCTTAACGGGAGAAGTACCGCGAGAAGTATCCCGTCGACTGATGATTCAATAATCGAGGCGCAGCTGCATGCGGCAACCGCTCCGCAGAGGAGTAGTGCTATGCCCGTACGGTTTCGAAGCGCGATATAGTTCAAGGCGTGTTTGCTTGACACAAGGTGTGCGAGCTCGTTGCTGAGAGGATTGAGAACTGAGGTTATCATCATCAGTGCTGCTGACATCGTGGCAAATTTGCCAAACTCAGCGGGAGCAAGTTGATGAGCGATGACTATTCCAGCCAGGATGTTGATGGCGCTAGCGCACTGAATGAGGATCCAAGCAGAGGTTTTTTTCATACAAACGTGGGTGCGGCGCGTTCGAGCCTCCTAGACCCTATAGCTATTTCCCCGCCACGTCGAGAGAGCTCTCACTTTTCTTGATAAACACTCCAGCCGTAAGGCCCTGGATGACGATGGAGAATGCAACAGCAGCAAAGATAGCCGAGATGATCTCGTCTCTGCTTGGGGTATCCTGGGGCAGTCCTAGTGCGAGCGCGAGGCCGAGTGCTCCGCGTAGCCCGCCCCAGAAAAGGAGGTGCTGGACGGTCCGTGGGACGGCAGAAGTGGTGGATCGTAGGGGGACACATCCGAGGTATACTGCGATTGCGCGACCTGCAAAACTTGCCACGATAGTCCAGAAAATCAGTGATGCCATACCATGCGAACGCCATGTTGCAAGGTCGCTTCCGATCAGAAGAAAGATAATTGAGTTGGCGACGAAGCCAGCGAACTCCCAGAAAGATTCTGCCGCTTCCTGCCCCTTCTGAGTTATGGATCCGCGTTGCCCCAGGCTTCCGATGATCATACCTGCCGTTAGCGTTGAAAGTACCCCGGAGGCGTGCACCTCTTCTGCCAGAATAAAAGAAGCGTACGCAGCCACGGTGGTGACGGCGATCTCTACCAGGTGATCATCCGTCCGTCCTCCAAGAAAAAGGAGGAGTGCACCAACGGCACCACCGATCAGGACACCGAGTGTAACCGCGGTAAGAAACGCGACTGCAAATTGGCCCGTGGTGGCAGTTCCCATGACGACGAGAGGGATCAGCGAAAAGAGCACAGCCGCGGTTCCATCGTTGAGGATGCTCTCAGCTTCAATAAGACGGTGAATGCGAGCGGGAAGCTTTGACTGCTTCAAAAGTGCGAGCACTGAAACTGGGTCGGTGGCCGAGAGTATAACGCCGATGATGAGAGCTGTTTGCCAACTTTGTCCTGCGCCGAAGACAAGAATTACCGAGGACGTAACGGCGGCAAGCACCACGCCGATCGTCGCCAGCGTAATTGCTGCTGGTAGTTCAGGTCTGAGATCCCGCCATTTCAGATGGAATGCAGCTTCAAATATCAGAGGGGGTAGAAGCGCCGAGAATATGAGATCTCGCGAGAGGTGCATCGGCATCTCTATTCCGAGTGCAGCGAGTAGGAGTCCAGCGAGGACTAGGCCGATGGTATACGGAAGCTTGATGCGTCTTGATACTATCGCAACAACGCACGCGATACAGAGGAGTAGTTCAATATGTCCCATGCACAGGGATATCGCACAGCCGGAGTTTTCAGGGTAGCGAAATTCGCTTTACTGCATCTGGCCGGAGAGCTCCGTCATGACTTTTGTGAAGGTGCTGGGGTTGAAGGCATTTGAGTTCTTGAGGGTTGCAAAAAGCTTCGTGAGAGTTGCGGCGTGCCTCTTGGCCAGATCCGGCGAAGTTGCGAGGACTGCTTGAATTCCCATGCCGATCTGCTCTGCCACTTCGTACTTCGGGTGTTGGGTATGCGCACCGAAGCTCGCAAGAGCCTTCAGAACAGCCGAACATGGGACGTTCGTGGTGTCTATGTTGGTGAGTAGCGGCATGACAGATGATGAGATAAGGGAGGGAAGAGAGTTTACGGCTTCCTCGGCACCGTCCTTCTGATAGGTGGTGTGCAAAGCCGTTACCAAAGGTGCTAGCTGCGCCGATACTGATTGATCGAAGGCCCCCATCGTTGCTTGCAACATGAGGAGCGGGGTTACGTTTAGTCGCAATCGACCCGGAGTTGCATCGTAGCTTCGTTGCTTCCACTGTTCCTCGCTCAGGCTGTGGTGACACGAGTAGCAGTCGAAGAGGCTGAGTTCAGGAAATTGCCCGTTCTTCGAACGAGCTGGCGACTTGAGAGCAGCAAGGAGTGATTGAGCATTGACAGCCTGACCGATGAACCAGGCCTTGAGTGGAATATAGGAGGCCTTCCTTGTTGTGTAGTCCTCGTCGAGGATCCAGTGTTTTGGCTGTAAGATACTGAAAGTATCTAATTCAAAGCGAAGTCTCGGATGTCCCGCTCCATAGAGGTCGTGTGTCACCGATTTTGTGTCGTCGCCATAGTGGCATGAGAGACACAGCGTGGCTCGCTTGGTTAGGTCGACAGTATCAGCCAATCCGTTGTCGAGGTTCTGTTGGTGAGTTGCTCCAGCCTCAGCATGGGAGGAAAGCCACCGCTCTGCCGCCCCGTGGCACGACTCGCACGAAACCCCATCTTCCAGGCTGAATTTCTCTCCCCGAAGTTTTTGATCGGGAACATAGGTTGCATGGCACTTGAGGCAGAGAGGCTCCTTGGTCGGATCGCCGAGGCCCATTAGTGTAGCCATACGGCGACCATCCGACGTGGTGAGTTTAGTATACGCCTGGGAGTGTTTATCGTGCTTAACCCAGGTGTGGTACTCGTTATGGAGGATCTTCGAGCCTTTGATTGGCTGAACATTACCGTGACAGTTCGATGAAGAGCATGTGCCCGTGCCCATGTATCTTCCTGGTTCTGGCTCCGCAGATGCCACAAAGAGGGGCGCCGCCAGAAGGGGAACGATGGTCAAAGAGCGTTTTACAACAATTGCGATTAGTCTCATTTCTATGGCTCTACTCCGCCGAGCGCCCCGCTCAACGCTCCGTGGGAATCGAGTGGGTTGGGCGCGCAGCTTTGAGATTTAATTTGCCTCAAATAATCCTGACTCTTATAGTCGAAAAATGAGACGGGGACGAGCAAAAAACGCCCACATCAGGGACGGCGGAGTATAGGATAATGTCAAGCACGTTCGAAGTGGCGATAATTGGCGCTGGGCCAGCAGGCATCGGGGCGGCTACGAATGCGGCCGCGTGTTCCATTTCTCATATTCTTTTCGAGAAAGCCCAGGTCGCTAATACCATATACGATTATCAACTTCGGAAACATGTGATGGCGGAGCCGGCGCGGCTTCCTTTGCGAGCAAAGTGTCGCTTTGAAGCAGGCAGTCGTGAGGATATTCTCCGCGATTTCGAAGAAGACTTGGGTACGTCGAAGGTCAACCTCGTTGGAGCAGAGGTTACCCAGATTACGAAAGTTGGAGAGCTCTTCGAGATACAGTACCAAGGCACGAGCTGTAGGGCGAAGCATGTCATACTTGCGGTGGGGGTTCAGGGCACTCCGCGCAAACTCGGTGTGGTTGGAGAAGAGCTACCGCATGTGGCCTACACGTTGGCAGATCCGGGAGCTTTTCGGGGCCGCAACATCACGGTCGTCGGGGCGGGTGATGCGGCGATAGAAAATGCCATCGCATTGAGTGAGCACAACTCTGTGATCGTAGTGAATCGAGGTGGCGAGTTTGCAAGAGCCAAGGATGCCAACTCACGATTGATACTCAACGCGATCAACTCCGGTAAGATTCGGTGTCTGTACAATACAACTGTACGCCGCGTCGAACGCGAAAGCCTCTTCCTACAGACCCCAGAGGGTGAAGTGGTAGTTCCGTGCGATCATATTATAGCCAGGCTCGGGGGGATCCCGCCGAGGAAATTTCTGGAGTCGATCGGTGTCGTCTTCCCGAGTTCAGAGGCGTCGGCCGTCCCGGTTGTTAATGACCGGTATGAATCAAATGTTCCAGGACTCTATATCCTCGGAGCCTTGATCGGATATCCACTTATTAAACAGGCGATCAATCAGGGATTCGAGGTGATCGAACATATCCGTGGGGTACCGGTCCAGCCGGCCGATCAGCCATTACTCGAGGAGCGGTTCGAGCACCTTCCGGGAGGATTCGCACAAAACTTTCCGAAGATCGCCGCAACGCTCGGACTTTTCAAGGATCTCAGTTCCCCACAGCTTCGGGAGATGTTGATCGACTCGAGTCTGTACCTGAAGCAGGCTGGAGAGATCGTTTTCACCAAGAATGATTATACCGACTCTTTTTGGAGTATTGTGAGTGGTAGCGTAGAGGTGGAAATCGATGCTGGCCGCAGAGTCCGGTTATCACAGGGACAGTTTTTCGGAGAGATGGGACTTCTCTCTGGTCGTCGACGAGTTGCGACAGTCAGGGTTGCAGACGCAGATACGGTGCTCCTCGAAACGCCTCGAAAGCAGATGCTTAAACTAATCGCATCAGTCAGCTCTGTTCGACGGTCACTCGATGAGCTCTTCATGGTGCGAGCCTTGCAGACATCTGTGTTTCCTGAGGCGCCGCTCGCGCTGCTCGAAGCAATTGCCCGCAAAGCTACGCTCGAGAGTTTTCAAAAAGGTGATGTACTCTTCCGCGAAGGCGACATTGGCGAGGTGATGTATGTCATCCGAAAGGGCTCGGTAAAGGTCTCTCGTCAAAACCGCAAAGGCATCGACGTGGTGCACGCCTATATTCCGGCGGGGCACCTAGTCGGCGAGATGGCGATCGTTGAAGATGAGCCAACACCCCGTTCAGCAACCGTAACCGCAGCAGTAGGGTGTGATACCATCGCCCTCAATAAAGCGGATGTATTGGAGCTGTTCGAACAACACCCAGAGGTTCGCGCTCGTATCGTGCAGATAGCGGACGAACGAAAGATACAGAACGTGGTGTCTGAGTGGAATGAAGGGGCCGCTTCAGTTCTCGATTTTATGATGAAGGAGGGTCTGTCGGATGCGGAGAACGTACTTCTAATCGATTCCGATCTCTGCGTGGGATGCGACAATTGTGAGTCAGCGTGTGCCGCCACACATGGAGGTTATTCACGCCTCGACCGAAAGGGAGGCAAGAGCTTCGCTGCTGTTCAGATCCCGATTTCATGTCGGCACTGTGAAAATCCTTTGTGTATGCTTGATTGTCCCCCGGATGCTCTGACGCGTATGCCTAACGGTGAAGTCGTGATACGTGAGTCGTGTATCGGATGTGGAAACTGTGTTAGTAACTGCCCCTATGGCGTCATCAAGATGGTGTATGACCAGGCGAATGAGGGGTGGTCGCTGTTGTCTCTATTCGGGCTAAAGAAAAAGGAAAAGGGACCGGCGAAAGCAGCGAAGTGTGATATGTGCCGCGAGCTCGGAAGTGGTCCTGCCTGTGTACGTGCGTGCCCAACGGGCGCGGCGATGCGGGTCAACTCGGCCCGACTACTGCAAATTGCCGGATCAAAGAGGATATAAGTAGTGCGTCAGGATACCTTTATTAGCTACAAACGCTTCCGTTGGCTTTGGTTTACGCTGATAACGCTGGTTGTGTGCACAGTCGTCTACATCTGGGATTCACCTCCCGGAGGTAGAAACGGCGGAACTGTGGTGGGGTATACGTATGGCGTTCTATCCGCTCTGGCAATCGTGTGGTTGATGGCCTACGGTTTGCGTAAGCGCGCATATCACTCGTCGCTCGGCACCGTTGAGGGCTGGTTGGCTGCTCATGTTTGGATCGGTCTTGGGCTTTTGTTGCTGGTACCGCTGCACGCTGGATTCTCGTTTGATCTTAATGTGCATACTGCAGCGTATGTATTCATGGTTGTGACTATCCTATCGGGGATCTGGGGAGCTGCTAATTACTCGTATCTGTCGGAGCAGATCACGGCTCATCGAGGTGGCACCAAAGATAGTGCATTGCTTGAGCAGATCGATTCGCTATCGCAGCAGATTGAGCAGCTCTGCGCAAAAAAGAGTGAATCATTCCTCCGACTCTTTAATCGTTTTGATTTCACCTTCCGTCCTGGCCTACGAGCGTTACTTAAATGGACCCAGGTGCCGGTGGTCGATCACACTGTGGCCGGGTCGATGATGCGAGCAGTACCCGATGCCGAGCGAGAGGATGCTCTGGTGATGCTTGGTCTCGTGGATCAACGTGCAGATATCGTTGGAAGAATTCTTGAGCAAGCTCGAATTAAAGCCCTCCTAAAAGTGTGGTTGTACATCCACGTGCCGGTCTCGGCAGCATTGTGCGTGGCGCTCGCGGTACATATCCTGTCAGTGTTTTTTCTTCGGTAGCCCATGATAGTTCGCTATGTTCACGAGAGAATTAATCAGAATGGCTCACGAGAGCGACTCGTCACCGAATTTTCAAAGCCTGCGATTCTTATCGGACGAGGAGGTGATGCTGACATTCTTCTGTCGAGTCGTCGAGCGTCTCCGCAGCATGCTCGTATTGAGTGGGTCGGGGATGCTCTCGTAATCTCGGATCTCGGGTCGCTCACCGGTATCAGGTTGAACAGCCAGCGGGTCGCGCGGGCCCACCTTAACGACGGTGATAGAGTGAGCATCGCCGAGTTATAGATGAACGTTCATATCTCCGGCGGAGTTATTGAATTGACCGCCAGCGCAACGCCGACTTCATCTGAAAGCGAAGCGGATCAGATTGCTGCCAAAGAGAAAGCACTCCGAGTGGAGTCATATCTACCGGCGATGCGGATGCTCGTGGTGAGCGTGATAGTGCTGGGTATTGCCGGCTTCCTTGTGTATCCGTTCGGCACCATGGATTTTAATTCGTGGAGCAGTGGTCCTGTCTCCAACAGCCATCGAATCATCGAAGCGGATTGCCAGAAGTGCCACGCTGAGCCGTTTCAGCCGGTGAAAGATGAGGAATGTCTCACATGTCATCAGCTTACGAGTCATGCAAAAGATATGCATGCGTTTACCACGCAACACCCAAAACTTGAGATGCGGTGTGCAGAGTGTCATATGGAGCACAATGGAGACGCGGGGCTGATTACGAAAGATGCTGATTTCTGTGTCGGTTGTCACGCCGATATCACATCGCTGAAAGCCGATACGACTCTCCTAAACGTCCCGAGTTTCGAAACCCACCCGGAGTTTCGCGTGTCTGTACGAGACGCATCAGGAATGGTGTCACGAGTCGCTATTACGGATACAAATCGTGCTGTGGATTCCACACAGATAAAGCTTAATCACGAGGTGCATCTGAAGGCTGGATTGCGCGGGAGAGACGGGCCGGTAACTCTCGAATGCTCCTCGTGTCACCGTCTTTCGAAGAACTTTGCCTCGTTTGAGCCGATCTCATTCGAAAGGGATTGTCGCGATTGTCACTCGCTTGGCTTTGATGAGCGGATACCTGATGCACAGGTTCCCCACGGTGACGCAGAAGGTGTATATCCCGCACTTTTCACGGAGTACATCAAGCTGCTCCTGTTGACGGGAGCAGATGCGACTGGCGTCAGTGGCAGAGAGTCGGCAAGGGTTCTGCCTGGGCAGGAAAGCCAGTTGAAGACGGAGCCTGCCGATGTTTCGGTCGTAGCGCGAAGCGCGAGAGAGGCGGAGAGGGAGATGTTCACGAAGACAGGCTGTTTTCTCTGCCATTCGTACGCCGAGAAACCGGAACAGTATAGAACAGATACGAACTCACACTATACTATTTCAGAGGCTAAGATTCCCAATGTATGGCTCCCGGGCGCGCGCTTTAGCCACGGAGCACACGAGGAATTCTCATGTGAGTCGTGTCATGAAAAAGCGCGAAATTCCCGAAAAACAAGTGATCTTTTGTTGCCACACAAACAGCTGTGTCAGCAGTGCCACAGCCAAGAGCATAAAGCCGGATACGTCTCATCGGGGTGTGCGGAGTGCCATTCGTATCACGATCCCCTTGGAATTCCTCGTGAAAAGAAGCAGAGTATCGCCGACTATCTGCATTCTTTGACGAGGTAGAAGCCCCTGATGAAAGCCATGAGATTTTCCGCCTTCGCGCTAGCAACATCTATATCTATTTTGGCTTCGTGTGGTGGTGGAGGTAGTTCCGGAGGATCCTCAAGCGGTGGCTCCGCAGGTGCTAATTACGGCTGTGATGGATACTGCCCAAATCAGGCGCTTTCGAGCGATGACGTTACGA
>JBIIYC010000099.1:0-9635 GCA_044347025.1 Bdellovibrionota bacterium | reverse complement strand
CTTCCGCTTTTGAGTGCGTACAAATATCTCGGGCACACTCCGGAGCAGTTTCCGGTCGCAGCGCGTGGTATGAACCGCATCCTCTCGCTTCCGATGTATCCGGAGCTTACCGAGGAGCAGATTCAGTACGTAGCAGATAGTCTAACCGAAGCAGTATCGAAGTAATTGACAACAAGGAACTTACGATGCGTTTCGTCCAGATTCTCTCGTTTTACCCGGCCTATCTAACCGGCTGGTATGCTCGAAATCCCCACCTCACCGAGGCTCCGTATCAGGCACAACTTGATGCGCTCTTGGGCGATGGATTCTCTGGCGCTCACTACTTTGCAGAAGCACTGCGTCGAATGGGGTGTGACGCTCATACGATCGTATCGAACTGTGCCCCTCTGCAAGCCGCGTGGGCGAAGGAACACGGATGTACCCTCTCGCACATCCAATCTAACGCAGAGGTTGTACGGGCACAGGTGACAGCGCTCCGCCCCGATATCCTCTTCGTTTCCGATCCCATTACGTTCGACTCACGGTTTATTCGAGCGCTCGCGAAGCGCCCTGCTCTCGTAGCTGGCTGGCGTGCCGCAACTATCCCACCGTGGAGCGACTTCACCGAGTTTGATCTCATTGTATCGAGCGATCCCTATACCCCTGCCGTTGCGATGAAACACGGGGCCCGGGCTACTGAGCACTTCCTTCCAGGGTTTCCTGAGTGGATAGCTGATGCAGTTCGCTCCGAGGAAAAAGCTCATGATGTTGTCCTCTGCGGCCAACTTACCAGTGAACACCGATCCCGCATTGAGCTTGTTGAGCGGCTCTCTTTTTATGCAAAAAACACACGAGACTTTACCCCGGCGTTCTTTCTACAGATGAGCGCCGCCTGCAGCCTCCCTTCAGCGGCTCGGTACATTCATCCCGCTCGCTGGGGGATGGATCTCTACCGAGAAATAAAGCGGGGCAGAATCGGACTTAATAACGTTATCGACTTCGCCAAGGGAGAGAGCGGTAACATGCGTCAGTTTGAGGTAACTGGCTGTGGAACGCTGCTTCTCACCGAGAATCACCCTAGCCTCGTTAAGCACTTCACCCCAGGAACAGAGGTAGAAACCTATGCCTCGTTTGAGGAGCTTGTAGAGAAGATAGTCTACTACTCCTCGCATGAGGCTGAGCGCGAAGGAATCGCCCGCCGCGGACAAGAACGGTGTCTCCGGGAACACGGACTCATGAAGCGCGCAGAGGAACTGGTCGATCTGCTCGGACGCTACGTTGGAGACATCGGGGTCTCGCGACCTACCACTCCACCCGCTCACGCAGACGAACTTATCGGCCGATCTATACAACTCATTCAATCTGACAACGTTGAAGAAAGCTATCGAACTGCTCTTCAAGCACTGAGGTATTACCCAGAAGCACGTTTTGTGAACTACATGCTCGGGTTGGGCCTTCTCAAAATGGAGCGGGTTCCCGAGGCGTGCGAAGCACTCACCAAAGAGCTTACCCTCTACCCCGACAGCCCCCACGCACGAGAGCTCATCTCACAGGTCCAGCGGGCACTGTCGACGCCGGTGAATTAGAGGCGATCTGCTCACTGTACCTTGAGGGACGTAGCCCGCCGCTCACTGGTACATGGTAGATTTTTCGTCCCTCCCGAATGACTTCGTTGGATCGCTCAGTCGGGTGTTATGGACGAGTCCGGGATCCTTTCCTCGCGCTCTGGCACTACGTTCCACGAAACGACGCCCGTTCTGCGAGGCTCGGTGATCTACCATGTACCAGGAAAACTATGACCGATGAACCCGAGGATTCAGACGTGTTCTCCGAAACCCCTCGTTTGGCTCGGAATCGTGGTCATTCAGGTAGAGTAGCGCCATCAAACTCCCTACACTTTATCGAATAGCGAGCCATATCATGGCTCCTCACGCGGGTAGAGGATTTTCAAATTGACTCGGTGAAGGCTGGCTCCCGCACAGTGATGCTTCCCGCGAGCCCCTGCACCGAGTCAGTTTCATTGTTTCGGTTATCAACTCCTAACACCACACAACGACACACCATGTCCTACATACACACATACGGCAAAGTTAGCGGGATCTCCCGAATCGGGGATCTTCTTCGGCAATACATGTTCCCGTGGCTTGCGTTTTACGCGGCCGAGGGAACTTCGACTGAAAAGGTTCTGTTCATCACGATCGCCAGCCTTGTGCAAGCGATTCCGTCCTTGACCCTCGGTAACTACTCCGCGCGTCTTGTGCGGCGATTCTCCCCCGTGACGACCGCGCTCTGGTCCAATGCGGGGATGGGGATTATCTCACTGACTACGGCGCTCGCGGCCTACTCCGACTTGTGTAACAAGTGGGTGGTAATGGCCGCATGGTTCCTGGTCGGTTGCATGGAGGTGATCTACTACCCGAGTCGCGATTGCCTGTATCGGGCGCTCGCTGGAAAGAACGACGAAGCCCGGGCCGATGCAAATCGCTCCGCAGCTTCGATCTACCACATGGGACGGGCCTTGATTAGCATCGCAATGATCGTAGTGGTGTGGATTCTCGGTCCCATAGCGGATGTGGTCCCACGCACTGCGATTGCTGCTGCTCTGCTGATTGATGCGGTAACGTTTGCCATTGCGGTTGCTTTCGTATCTTCCCTCACAGGGGTCGAGCAGGAGGCAGAGGAGGAGGTCGGAGCTCAGCAGATCTCACTTATTGCGGCCGCACAAGTACGGGGAGCATTCCCCATCTTCTTGTGCATCCTCATGCTGTGGGCATTTGCGTATTCGAGCTTTTACTTCATCTTCGGGTTCTTTCAGGACCTGCACGGGGCTAATCCACAGGAGCGGCAGGTGAGTTTCTACATCGCCATGTTCGCATCGGCGTGCGGGGGCTTCTTCGGTGCTAAGTTGTGGAGGCTCAACCTCCCATCGCTCGCACTCGGTATGGTCACCGTATGCCTGGTAGAGGCTGGCGTCGCCCTCATGCCGTCAGATTACTTCTGGGGCACGGTATTCGCCGCGGCGATCTCCTTCGTTTCTATCCTGGTATACACCACGGTATTCGATGGGATCATCCCGCAGCTTGTGCAGGGGCTCGATAAGAATGCAGAGGTTTCCTCTGCAATCGCCATAGTGAAGGAGGGACTCTCCCCCATCATCGTGGTCGGACTCACTGGGCTTGCTAGCTATCTCAACGCTCCGCGAGAGGTCCTCGTCGGAGCGTGTGCTTTGTCAGTTGTGGTCGTACTAGTTACCCTTATCACCCGCAAGGGAGCGATCGAGGATGTAATTCGTGCGTCGATTGCGGTCAAAGCGGAATGAAGGAGGACCCTCTGAGCATCGGGATACATATCTCGGTGCTCAGAGGACGTTGTTACTTCGGTTATTTTTCACGGTATTGAATGAAACTGACTCTCATCTTTTTCACTGCGACGCTCCACTTCTCTTAACGGTGCCCGCATTCCATTGGAGTTCGACGGCACAATTGGCATGCGGTGCAGCACATAATCGTCAACAGGACGTTCGCTCGTTACTCCCTACAGCATACCTGTATCGAAAAGCTGGCGTTTGGGTTTAGTAACGCAGACCGCGCGGAAGACACGGAGGTCGTCATCAGGAATGGAGGCGCGTCACGCTGGCTTCAACACCAGCCTTGCCACATGACCCGACAGCGCCGAAGACGACACACCACAGCATCGCTCGAGATCCGACAAAACCTTCTGGCACTCCGCTACGATCTGGCCCCGCTCTGCCTCGGCTCTATCGCCGTCATCGAGATCATCAAGAGCTTGGAAACACTCTCCTACCCTCACCCCCCAGGTATAGAATTCCTCAACACGAGCATCGAATACTCCCGCCGCAAGAGCTCCGCATGCAACCGATGCACCGAATAACGCACCAGTCTTGAGCCGAATCATTTCATCGCGGCTACAACCCGCCGCCGAAGAAGCATTCAACGAGATGTCGAGCTGCTGTCCCACGCAGAGATCTCTCCACACCGAGGCCAACACCCGTGAAATGCGGGCGCGACTATCAGTGGAGAGCGCTTCATCGCTGAGGACTTCATCCAACGCAACTCCCACCAGCGTATCGCCCACCAAGATCGCAGTCGCTTCATTGAACGCCTTGTGGCACGAAGGTTTTCCGCGCCGCATATCATCGTTATCGAGTGCTGGAAGGTCGTCGTGTACCAACGACGCCGCGTGAAGCGACTCGATAGCGCGCGCAGATGAGAACGCTCGTTCCGGGCTGCGATCCTTTGCAAGATCAGAACAGAGCGCCACGGTAAGAAGTCCCCGCAATCGCTTTCCGCCACCCCCCAAAACATATGAGAGCGCGGTTTGAAGCACCTCACTGCGTTGACCTGCCCGTCCAGCGAGCTCAACTAACTCGCTATCGATGCGAGATCGCCACTTTTGTACCGTGCTGCTGAGATCGCTTTCCATAAAACACTGTTTCTATATTGCAACTCTGGTCCAGAGTGGGCGCTCTGGGATTGATAACATGCTTCGAACCCGCCCGACCATATACATCGAACCGGTTACGTAGGCGGTGCCACTCTCCGCCTGAGAGAACACATCTCGCATGCACCGCTCGTAGTCGTCTCCGTAGCTCTCGATTCTTACCTCAGTTCCCGATAGTGCCAATTCTTGGCGAATACACTCCAAGGGCAGCGCACGCTCCGACTCCGGCCTCAACAGTCGCCATGTTCCTACATACGGAGCGAGCGCTTTCATCATCTCCTGCCAATTCTTGGTATCGAGCACCCCAAAGGTCAGGTCGATATTGCGAGCTCGCCGACTCTCGAGAAATGAGATAAATGCCTTCACTCCAGCTATGTTGTGGGCGCAATCTAAAACGATTTCAACATCCTGGGTCTTTACCACCTCAAGCCGCCCAGGCCAGAACACCCCTTCAATGCCCTTCTGAACTGCCTCCAGTGAGGATCCGACAACAAGGCCCAGGGTAGCTGCCACTGCGAGGTTGTGGCCCTGGTGCACACCTGGAAGCATCGTCGAGTACTCGAAGCTAAGGTTCTTACCAGCCATGAAATCCTTACCCCAATACTCGAATCGATCCCCACCTGGGGAATTAAGCACACGAGCATCGAACTCTTTCCCAAACCGATAGTGCGGAACACCCTTAGCCTTCTGTGAAATCACGATAGCAGCTTCTTGCGGCAAAATGCCCGTTACGAGCGGCGTTCCAGGCTTTATTATTCCCGCCTTCTCCCCTGCTATCTGCCCAAGGGTATCTCCCAATATCGCTTGATGATCATAGGAGATAGTAACGATGGCTGTAGCCGCGGGTCGTGAAATGACATTAGAAGCATCGAGCCGTCCGCCCAATCCAACCTCCATTACCGTCCAATCGACCCCTATCTCCCGGAAACCGAGGAATGCCAATGCAGTTATAGCTTCATGAAAACTCAATTCGACGAGCGCCTTCTGGGATGCCTGCTTAATCTCGTATGCAAACTCGCCGAGAAAGTCATCCGAACACGACACACCATCAATAACTATCCGTTCATTGATCTTCTCCAGGTGTGGAGAGATGTTCATACCAACTCGGAAACCAGATTGGCCGAGAATCGAGGCGATTGCAGCCGATACGGAGCCCTTTCCGTTGGTTCCAGCGACATGAATCGCGGGAACAGCATCCTGGGGATCGTCTAGCCTCTTCAGAACCGTCAGAATCTCTGCCAGGGAGAAGTCTCCCCTACCATTCCAGGGTCGCAGCGTACTGAGGTATTGATGTCCGATTTGCGCTTTGTTCACTGTCCCACCGTGGGACACCCGCTCATACCAACCGTTATTCGGCCAACTATTGCGAAGCGTCCCCCTCCTAATAAACCAGAGGGCCGTTCAAATTAGGTATTTGACTACCCATCTGAACGGCCCCCGCTTTCTGTTTCACGTCCCTTTTTGGGACACTCGAGAATGTCCCACCGTGGGACACCTCACACTACCCCTCCGCAATCAATTTGCGGAAAAGGATCTGAAGGTCACCATCACCATAGAACTCTATGGTGATCTTTCCGTTCTCTGAATCCTTCGATGGCCGGTTCAACCGAACCTTCATCCCCAAAGCCCGCTGAATCTCATCAGCGATTCGGAGATCCTCGGCGCTAATCGTTGCTGGCTTCTGAATGTTATCGTCGTTCGCCTCAACAACCGGCTTAGTCTGAATATTCTTCTCAAGCTGAGAACGAGTGAGCACATCGAGGTCCTTCAAGTACGAAGCACGTACCGTCTCATCCTCAATCTTCGCAAGCAGAAGAACCTTAGACTCTGCAGCACCGTCACGGAGAGCGTTCAAAAGGTCATCTGGGAGTTGCAATATCTCCAAACTACGCTGTACCGCACTCTTGGAGATGCTGAGCTTCTCTGCAATCTCGCGGATGCTCAAGTTGTGCCCATCACGGAGCGCTCCGATCGCATACGCCCGCTCAAGTGGGGTCAAATCATCGCGCTGAAGGTTCTCAACGAGCTGAACAGCGAGCGTTCTACCATCCTCCTGCTCACTCTGGCTTACGATAGCTGGAATCGAGGCGAGACCGGCCATATGAGCAGCTCGATATCGTCGCTCACCTGATATTACTGTGTAACGACCTGGTAGCTTAGCGGCTCGTACCAGGATCGGACTGATGATGCCGTAGAGCTTGATAGAGTCCGCAAGCTCCTGAAGCTTCTCGGGATCAAAGGTACGTCGAGGCTGATTTGGGTCTGCCTCGATAGCCGATAGCGGAATCTCTCGGTATGGGACCCCTCCCCGACTACGCTCGTCGAGTGCTGGACCCTGCATCAATGGATTGTTCGCAAAAGAGAAACTACGCTTCGACATTCAACACCTCTTCGGATAAAGCCAAGTAGTCTTCGGCGCCTGGGGACTTGGGCATGTACTCGAAGATCGTCTGCCCCTTTGCCGGAGCCTCTGCCAAGGCCACGTTTTCACGGATAACTGTATCAAACACGAGGTCACCGAAGTAGGCCCGAATCGTATCTGCTACCGCACGAGCAAGGCGCTTGCGGCTATCGTGTAAGCAAATAAGTACGCCACCGACGATCAAGTTCTGATTGTACACGCTACGAACTTGATCAATCGTATCAAGGAGTTGTCTAACACCATGCAGAGCCAAGTACTCACTCTGCACTGGCACAATAACCTGGTCCACCGCAGCCAAGGCATTCAGTGATAAGAGCCCTAAGGTTGGTGGGCAGTCGATAAGGATGACGTCATACTGCTCGCGAACCTTGTCGATCGCCCTCTTGAGAAGAAGCTCACGCCCTACTACACCGCCTAATTCGAGATCCGCTGCACTCAGCAACAGGCTCGATGGAACGATATCGAGGTTCGCTGACCGCTTAATGACGACGTCCTGGATGCGCTTGGTTCCTTTGAGCACATCGTACACAGTCCACTCAGGGCCCTTGGCAACTTCATTGAGGTCGTTTGGGTCCTCCTTCACGCCAAGCCCAAGGTGGGTGCTCAGGTTACTCTGTGCGTCTATATCTATAAGGAGAACCTTTTTCCCCTTCTCGGCCAAAGCGGCCCCAAGGTTTACTGACGTGGTGGTCTTACCGACACCACCCTTCTGATTAACCACGCTGATTGCTATAGCCACACGTACCTCCAGGAATCGTGAATCGAGATAAGAAATCTCGCAAAGTTCTCAAGTAAAATCCACTCTTAAGTCATTTCACGATGCGAAAAACAGCCGTTTTTTGAAAAAAGCTCGCCGAACTCTGCGCCGGGCCTTTTGATCCCCGGTAACGTGTATCGAAATAAGAGAGTCGTACTCTCTACAGCAGAACTTAGATCTCAATGCACGATAGAACTAGATCCCAATTCACGATTAGGACTCGATCTCACTTCACGATATCGTGATCCGAAACAACTATTCTCGTGCCGTGAAATAAGGCTCATCGTGATACGACGTAGAGACCCTCGTGAACTGACACACAGTGACTCGTGAAGCTAGATAACGCACTATCGGGCATTCGCCGCAAAAGGGTCGTGCATTCAAATAAATTTTCGAAGCTAAGAAGCCGGATCTACTCTTATTTTTCCCCGCTCACTAGATAACATGTTATCTAAGAAAAGATTGTTTAACTAACTAAAACTAAGCTAAGGTGTCGTCGGTTTTTTAAGTATAATTTTTTGTTAATAGAGATATCATCACACGACAACCTCAAAGCGATTGAAGAGTGCCGCTCCAACTCTTAAACGTTTTAGGGACCCGTATGATGAACTTCGAAAGCAATCGTGTAGCAGGTATACTTTCAACAAGAGCTTATTCTAAATCTTCTCTATGCGAAGTGACTCGCTCGTAGATACAACCATCGAACCATCAACATCCTCCGGCGCATTCGCCGCTGAAGACGCGCCGGTATCGATCTCGACAACGACGCAGCCTAATCCACTTCCCGCTAAAGTTTCTCGTGACGAGATGAATCTCGCCGAGTTTCCCCTCACTGTGCTTTCAAAGCGAGCGGACCCATCAGTAAAGACCCTTGAGTTCTCTGATTACGTGAAGGGGAAAAACGGGGAGCTCCTCAATCGCAAGTGGATCATCACTGGAGCAGATAAGTTCGGACTTCCTACGTCGTCGGATGACGAGGTCCTCTTAGGCCTTCTCAAACTCACAGCAGATGATGGCCTTCAGAATCGCAAGGTTCATTTCACCCGTTATGAGCTCTTGAAGATATTGCGCTGGACCACGGAGGGTCGCAGCTACACCCGTCTGCAGAACGCCCTCGATCGACTGAGCGGTGTGCGTATCAAGGCTACCAACGCCTTCTACGATAATGAAACTAAGCTTCACAGCACACGGAACTTCGGCATCATCGATGCGTACGAGATTAACGATGGTCGTGACACCCGACCGAGTTTCTTTTCGTGGAGCGAGGTCTTATTTAAGTCCTTCCAGGTCGGATTCATCAAAAAGCTCGACCTGGAGTTCTACCTCGACCTTCAAAGCGCGGTCTCAAAACGCCTCTATCGATACCTCGATAAACACTTCTGGTATCGGTCGCGAATGCAGGTAAACCTCTTCGTCCTTGCGCATGAGAAGATCGGAATCTCTCGAAACTACGTCTACGCAAGTTCTCTTCGTCAACAGCTAGAGCCGGCGCTGGAGGAGCTGCGTGATAAGGGGATGCTGAGCGACTTTGAATTCGTAGGGAAGGGGAAGTCAACGGAGGTAATTCTTGTTGCAGCTCATGCACCAAAGAAAGCGATTCCAACATCGACGGAGCAAAAGCCTGTAGCAACGGGTCCCACAGGCCAGACGCAGTCGTCTGACGTAACTGAGGAGTCAATTGCGCATGCACTCATTCAACGTGGTATTGCTGATAAGCAGGCTCGAAAACTGACGCTAGGGCAGGGGGCAGAGACCCTCGAGCGCATGCATGCAATCATTCAGCACTTCGACTCCCTTATCGCGTCCAGTAGCCCCTTGGTAAGTCGTAGTCCCACGGGCTTCTTGTACCGAGCTATCGAACGGCCCTTTGATTTTACGCTACCCGGGGAGAAGAAGAGCGCCGACAAGAAGGCACCGCAGGGCGAGCTAGGGCTCACCGGAAGAGTAGGGGAGTCAAGCGGCGAGGCATCCCATATTCGCCAGAGCGCAACAGCCACGCCGAAGGCCAATAAGATC
>JBIIYC010000098.1:0-9642 GCA_044347025.1 Bdellovibrionota bacterium | reverse complement strand
TCCCCAGCGCCGTGGTAATCCGAGCTTTCAAAGAGGAAGGCACGCGAGAAGCGATCTCGTACCCGCAGGTAGACAGCCGCTGGGGACGTAAGATCCGAGACGATGGTGTGGCAGGTTGTTACAATATTCATAGAGTGACCGTGTTTCACGGGTTATGGCGCAGTACGCGCTTATACAATCGGGCCGGTAGTGACGAAAGGAGCGTATGTTTGGGCTTACGCCCACCAGGAGGACAAGAGGTTGGAACGAACAGAAAAGTTCAACATACCCAACTAGGGTACGCTGGGCGGGTACCAGTAGTCAATACAAACATGATCGACGATTCAGATCGGAACGGAGCGGTCGAATGCTATCCCCGTGTTCTTCGATGCCCCGGTAGTCGCACATGCTTTGCCACGGTCCGCATCACCGTATTCTCTCGGGACATAGAAAATATCCAGCCCCCGTTTATCTTAAAGTTACTCCCCTCTATGCCGAAGCGCTCAAGGGCTCCGGCGATCTTTCGGCGATCGATCGGTTGAGAGAGCTGAAAGAAGGACGAGAATTTCTCAAAACACTCTGATGCAGAAAACCATCCGGAGAATCGCTCCTTTGGATCACGCACTCGTCGAATTAGCTCTTCAAATTCAGCAAACGCTCGGGCGTGCACCGAGATTCGTCCTCGAGGATGGTCGTAATATCCCATGAGATCCCGGTGCTTTGGAGTAAGCTTAAAGGAACCGAGCTTCTCTCGCGGAGCTCTCATAAGCTCATCTCGAAGGAAGGAACTTAAATTCCTACCATTTATCTCAAGAATGCGTACAAGCACCCCCTTCTCTTCAACAAAGAGAAACTTCCCAGAAGCACGCAACTCTTTGGTCTTTGAAGCCTTAAGATCGTACGGAACGATGATAGGAAACGTCTTTGGCACATTTCGGGCACGACCTACCAAACCTGTAAGGGCTCGTACGCAGACCGAGAGACTTCGCTCGCTACCAGGGAAGCGCCGCTGGAGAAATCGAGAGTTCTGTGCGAGAACTTGAAATGATCGAAGAACCGCTTCGGGTATCAGGACCTGTGCGTTTCGTCTTTTGACCAATGCTTCTAATCCAAGTCGCCCTTGGCGCAGCTCAAGCCCACGCACGTGCTGGAGCTCAGGATCTGCTGGGTGCAGATAATTCGCCGTCGATTGAAGCGATCCAAGATAGTACGGCAATCCAAACTGTTGTGGCGTTTGAATGTGCACCGGTATCAGAAAGCCGGCTAACACATTTTTGCCTTCGACCAGGTACTGCCGCTCCGGCTCATGCCCCTCAAACAGCCACTGCTTCGTCTTCTCTGCGGTTTTTTGCGCAACGCCACTGCTTATCTTAAGCAGCCAGCTCTGATACTCCGCCACAACGGCATCAACGGCACGCTCATCGACAAAGAGCCCCTTCGGCACGATCCGAATACGATTACGAATCGGCTCAAAGCCCTTATTCGCTTTAAGGCTGCCAATAAATTGAACTATAGAGGCGCGTGCCTCGTCCGCGTGTTGTTCGTTCACAGAAATACCACGATAACCGTTACGTCATTGCTCCCTGTCAGGGGAGGCAAACCCCACACATAATTCGGTCGCCCCCCAGCACGTTCACGTCGGGAGGCACCTCGCCTTCCTAGTGGCGGTCCCCCGCATGGTATCGATTAACCCTGCTAGCATCCAGTATAATCAACAGATTGGCCCGTTGAGTTGAGATAGCGCGCACTCTCCCTATATACTCCCTGGAGGAAGCGAGGCAAAACCCCTCCCTGCTGCGAAAATCGACATCAAGCCAACCTCCACTTTCTCGAGACGGGTAGGTTTTGCCTCGCTTCCGTAACGCCGGTTTCAGCGGATGGCATGTAGCCCCCGTCACGGATTATTGTGGTACCTTCGGTAGAGCTGTTCATGTCCACCTCCCCCCGCCTCCCCTGTATCGTTGAAGCCCGCGACCCCTGGTCAGGGGCTCGAGCCTTGACGATCCGAACTATGCACGGCGAGGTTCAGACCCCCATCTTCATGCCGGTTGCGACGCAAGCTGCCTTAAAGTTTACCGACCTCGACGATGCGAAGTCGCTCGATTACCAGATCCTGTTGGCGAACACCTATCACCTCTTAATTCGCCCCGGACCAGAGGTCTTCGAAAAGCATGGAGACATCCACCGCTTCATGCGGTGGCACCACTCCGTGCTAACCGACTCGGGTGGTTTTCAACTTTTTTCGCTCGCCAAGCAGATCTCAATGTCCGAAGAGGGTGCATCGTTTCGAAGCTACACAGACGGCCGGCGTATCGTTCTCACGCCGGAACGCAGCATTCAGATGCAGAAGACCATCGGTAGCGACATCATGATGGTTCTCGATCACTGCATTAGCTCGACCTCGGATGAAGCAACCACACGCGCAGCGCTTGAACTTACCACTCGTTGGGCGAAGCGGAGCCTTGAAGCTCGGGGTGACTCCCCTCAAGCTCTGTTCGGTATCGTTCAAGGTGGATGCTTTCCGCACCTTCGTCAGGAAAGTGCCGACCAGATATGTCAGATCCCATTCGACGGCTTTGCGTTGGGAGGCTTAGCAGTTGGAGAAACAAAAGCTGAACGTGAAGACACGACTGAATTCGCTGCTCAACTTCTCCCCGCCGATAAACCACGCTACTTGATGGGGGTTGGAACCCCGATCGATCTGCTGGAGGCGGTGCGACGAGGGATCGATATGTTCGATTGTATCATGCCGACATCCCTGGGTGGACAAGGGGTGGCGTTTACCTCGCGCGGTAAAGTTGACCTCCGACGAGGCGTCTACAAATTCATCGACGATTCACTCGACAAGGAGTGTTCGTGCTCAACATGCGCGCGATTCTCCCGCTCATACCTGCACCACCTTGTAAAAGCAAAAGAGCCGATCGTGACGCAGCTCGTGAGCCACCACAACCTTACCTTCTATCGCTCGCTCATGCGACGTATGAGAGAGGCGATTATCCAAGGAACGTTCAAAGAGCTCTATCACCGTGAGGCTCCACTTCTTGTCGGTACGGACTCCGAGAATCCGCCATTGGCCCAGCCTCGTCGGCGACGACCGTTGGCGGCGTAGCACCCATTCTGTTCCCTAGCCCCAACAAATCGTAAGGCCTAGCTCTACAGGCAATAAAAAAGGCGAGCCGTTCGGCCCGCCTTTCTCTATGCGCTGGGGCGTCAACCCCAGCACTTTCCTGCATTACCAGCTCAACGAAGCTGCTGTCTGGTACTCAGTTACACGTGTCTCGAAGAAGTTCTTCTCCTTGCCGAGATCGATCGTCTCACTCATCCATGGGAATGGGTTCTTTGTACCGTATATGGTCTTCAAACCAATTCGCTCAAGACGGCGATCCGCGATGTATCCTACGTAATCTCGGAACATCGGAGCCGTGAGCCCAAGGATTCCTCGAGGCAAACAATCAACAGCGTAGTTGTACTCAAGCTCAACTGCCTGCTGGATCTTGTTCGAGATATGCGCCTGGAACTCTGGAGTCCACAACTCTGGGTTCTCAGCCTTGATCGTATTGATAAGGTCGATACCGAAGTTAAGGTGGATGCTCTCATCACGCAGGATGTACTGGAACTGCTCACCGATTCCAGTCATCTTGTTCTGACGGTGGAACGACAGAATCATGACGAATCCACTGTAGAAGAAGAGCCCTTCCATGATTACGTAGAAGCCAATGAGGTTCTCAAGGAACTTCTGAGCACCTTCCTGCGTCGCAGTCGTGAAGTTTGGGTTCAACACATCAGCAGTAAGCTGCATCTCGAACTGATCCTTCTTATGGATCGAATTCACCTCGTTATACATGTTGAACACTTCGCCCTGGTCAAGCGAGAGAGATTCTACAATGTAGTGGAAGGTATGGGTGTGAACAGCCTCCTCGAACGCCTGGCGCAAGAGGTACTGTCGGCACTCTGGGTTCGTAACGTGCTTGAATATCGCAAGCGTAATGTTGTTACCAACAAGGCTCTCAGCTGTGCTGAAGAAACCGAGGTTTCGCAAGATTACACGTCGCTCATCCGCGCTCAAGCGATCTGACTTCCAAAGTTCGATGTCTTTCCCCATCGGAACCTCGCTCGGCAGCCAGTTGTTGGCGCACCCGTTGAGGTAGTGCTCCCATGCCCACTTGTACTTGAGGGGCATGAGCTGGTTTACATCGACCGCTGCACAGTTGATGAGGCGCTTATCGGACGCCTTTACTCGCTTCTCCGAACCATCACCATCATTGTTAGCGGAATCTGATCCACCAGTTGAACCCGAATCATCAAATGTCAACATAACACCTCTCTTTGCGTATAAACCCTATGTAATCCAAAACTTTTACTGACAACTCTCGCAATCACCATCGAGTCCACAGACCTTTGGGACCGACGGCTTCGCCGCTGTCTCCGCTGTTACTGTGGCCACCGCCGCGCGCTCTACAACAACTTCCGCAGACGCCGACTTATTCTTCATCCATCGCGGTTGCAATCCACGCTTATTGATGTCCGTTGTGGACTTCTCAATCTGCGTTGCACCAAGCGAGCGGAGGTAGTAGGTCGTCTTGAGTCCCTTTCTCCACGCACTCAGGTACATGTCGTGCAACTTCTTACCGCTCGGCTCAGCGATGTAGAGGTTAAGCGACTGACCCATGTCGATCCACTTCTGGCGACGACTTCCGCACTCGATCAACCACTCAGGCTCGATCTCGAACGCTGTGAGGTAGACCTTCTTGAGCTCATCCGGGATTCTCTCGATCTCCTGGATAGAGCCATCGAAGTACTTCAGGTCATCAATCATGTCCTCATCCCAGATATTGAGCTTCTTCAACTCATCTACAAGGAACGTGTTGTGGACAATGAACTCTCCTGAGAGGTTCGACTTCGCGTAGAGGTGCTTGTACGCTGGCTCAATCGACTGACTAACTCCCGTAATGTTAGAGATAGTCGCCGTTGGAGCTATCGCCATAGTGTTGCTGTTACGCACACCATGCTTCTTCACCGCCTCGCGAACAACCTTCCAGTCGAGCTTCGACGTAGTATCTACCTCGATATCACCACCTCGCTCGTCTGCCAGGATACTAAGGGTATCGATTGGCAAGAGCCCACGATCCCACTTAGAACCCTTGTACGATCCGTATGCGCCTCGCTCTGCAGCAAGCTCAGTCGAAGCCAAGATTGCGTAGTACGAAATCGCTTCCATGCTCGTATCAGCAAACGCTACCGCTTCTGGGCTCGCGTAGCTGATCCGCTGCGCGAACAGTGCATCCTGGAATCCCATGATGCCCAACCCGATTGGACGATGTCTGAGGTTAGCATTCTTCGCTTCCGCTGTCGGATAAAAGTTAATGTCGATGACATTATCCAACATGCGCACTGCCGTTCGCACAGTCTTCTCAATCAACGCCAAGTCAAGACCGTTTGGTCCAACGTGACGAACGAGGTTTACAGAACCGAGGTTGCACACCGCAGTCTCATCTGCTGATGTGTTCAGCAGAATCTCTGTGCAGAGATTCGAGCTGTGCACCACACCAACGTGATCCTGTGGCGAGCGGAGGTTCGAAGGATCCTTGAACGTAATCCAAGGGTGGCCAGTCTCGAACAACATGCTAAGCATCTTTCTCCAGAGCGTGAGCGCCTCGATCTTCTTGTGAAGCTTGATCTCGCCCTTGGCTGCCTTCTCCTCATATTGCAGGTAGCGCTCTTCGAACTTCTTACCGTAGACGTCATGAAGATCCGGAACGTCGCTCGGGCTAAAGAGTGTCCAGGTTCCATTCTGCGCTACGCGCTTCATGAAGAGGTCTGGAATCCAGTTCGCCGTGTTCATATCATGAGTACGCCGACGCTCATCTCCAGTGTTCTTGCGGAGCTCGAGGAAGTCCTCTATATCAAGGTGCCACGTCTCAAGGTACGCACACATTGCGCCCTTGCGCTTACCGCCCTGATTCACCGCTACTGCAGTGTCGTTTGCGACCTTAAGGAACGGGATAACGCCCTGGCTACGTCCGTTAGTGCCCTTGATTCGAGCGCCAGTTGCGCGAACGTTCGTCCAGTCATTACCGAGTCCACCAGCCCACTTGGAGAGCTGCGCATCATCGGCAACACACTTAAAGATGTGCTGAAGGTCATCCATTACCGTTGTGAGGTAGCACGAGCTCAGCTGGGGATGCAGAGTTCCTGCGTTAAAGAGCGTTGGCGTGCTTGAAGTAAAGAGGAACTTAGAGAGCACATCGTAGAACTCGATTGCGCGCTCGTTCTTCTTAGCTCCCTCGTTGACGCTCAAGCCCATCGCTACGCGCATCCAGAAGATCTGTGGAGTCTCAAGCTTCACATCCTCATGGTGAATCAAGTAACGATCGTAGAGGGTCTGAAGTCCTAAGTATTGGAACTCAAGATCACGCTCTAGCTTAATAGCCTTTGCGAGCTTATCGAGGTCGAACTCAAGAAGCTCCGGAGCCATTCGCTCAACAGACACACCCTTCTTAAGGCACGCCTTGAAGTAGTCCTGATGAGCCTTCTCAAGGGTCTTGCTGTTCGCGTCGACGTTCATCGTCTCGCGATAGATGATGTCCAGAAGGAGTCGCGATGCAACGTACGAATACGCTGGATCCTTCTCGATCTTTGAACGAGCAGCCATGATGTTAGCTTGATCGACCTCTTCGAGCTTGATTCCCTCGTAGAAGTTCTTGAGGGACTCTTGTAGTATCTCCTCACTCGAAACAAGGCTCTCAAGCCCGCGACATGCATGCTGAATTCGGGCGCGAAGATCGGACTCTGCTAGCATTACCGACTTTCCATCGACCGTTGTCGCCTTGAATTGCGCACCAGTACCAACCGCCTTCGCTGAAACCTCCATCAGCTCGACGCTAGGAGCCTCTGGCTGCTCAACCTCATGAGCGCGTTGCGCTGCTCGCAAAGCTCGATAAATGATGAAGTCCTTGGCTACTTGGTAGAAGCCCTCGGCCATCATCTGCCGCTCGACCTCGTCTTGAATCAGCTCAACGTGAAGCTCAGTTCCCTCTCGCGAGAGCTGAACAGCTCGAGCCACGACCTTATTAGTAAGGAGATTAACCGAGTTGATTACATCCTCTGGCGTTGGTCCCTCGATCTTCAAGGAGGCGCGGAATGCCCGCTCGATAGCCGAGGCGATCTTCATCGGGTTGAACCGAACTGCCGTCTTACCATCGCGACGAAGGAGCTTCATATTACGAGGGGAGTCGTCTCGGGCTGCCTTATGTTCGTCGCGATAGAGGATATAGTTACGAGCCACATCGTAGAGCCCGGTCTGCATCAGCTGAACCTCAACCGAGTCCTGAATGCCCTCAACGGTCACACAGGCACCCTTGGCTGCCTCAACCGCAACCGCCTGGACGACGTCCTCAGTTACCTTCTGGGCGATGCTAAAGAGCTCCTGCGGGAGGGGGGAACTAGCGGCGATACCATTGGTAGCGCGCAGTGCCAGCTCAATAGCCCGGAAAATGCGGGAGCGGCGGAACGGAACCAGCTGCCCGTTGCGCTTTACGACTGTGAAGTTCTCTAGGTTAGCCGCCGTTATGGCTTCCAATCCCTTCTTCGCCAATACCCCATTTAGTTGTGTGGTATTAGGCACTTGCGATCCACCTGCTGCTACCGTCATATCTCTGCTACTCCCCTTACAGCTGCTAGACTTACGTTGATTCCGGACAAGGCTCTTCCGTTCGCTCAGTTTTTGAACGTCCCAAACGACCACCCTGTACTACCTAATGTGAAGATTAGTATTGGGGTCCTCTACTACTATATGTAGTAGCCACCCAAGGAACCAACTACAATATATATGTACGGGCAAGCGCTCTGAATTGTCTACACGAAATAATAACAGCGACTAAAAATATTTTTTCGCCTCTGCTAACACCCTATCAAGACAGGACGCGTCAAAATGAGACTGCTTTCTATACCAGCAACCACCCCCACATTCAACGAAAATCGTTTCAGAATAAATCGCTAACCACTTATTATTACTACAACTATTTTAAAGCTGTCTATTGACGTTGCTTAAACCAAACATCATCCCAGCAGACCTCCATCCCCCCTTAACCCGCCCATCCTCTGCCATTGTCATGCATCCGCGCAGGCACCCACGCGACGATGGGTGCAGCATCGCGCAGAAGGGCAGCTCCGCGCACCTCTAGCCGAGGCCGACTATTCGAAGCCGTGCCGCATGCGCGCGATCATTTCGTGGCACGCATGGCTCGTGTAGCTTTTTGTGCACTCTGTCATATCGTCATTTTCAGCCGTAAAACGGCTATTTTTGAGATCTCACCTCAAGACGGCACGCGCTCGCGCGGTTCCGTTTCTGAGTTCATCGCGCCATTCTTGCTCCCTTTCTCTCACCTCAGAGCACTTGGCAACTCACTACAACCTAGTCAAAATCGCAAAAAACCGCGCAAAACAACGCTGCACATCCTTAGACACTACCCAAGAAAGCACACATGATCTCTCGTTGGCGCGACATCGAATACCTCGCACATGGCACGGAAGCACAGCGGCGCGCACATCGAACACTCAAGGATCTGGGAATCCTGTCTGAGTTAGCGCCTTACGATGCAACGCTCGTGAGCACCGTGTGCAACGACATCGATATCCCAGGAAGCGATCTCGATATCATCTGTTACACGGACGATCCCGAGAAATTTTTACACCACGTATCGCAACGCTACGGCGCGATGCGCGGGTTCACTACGACTCACCATCAAACGCCTCGGGCCGCGATTGTCATTCAATTTTTCACCGATGATTTTGAAATTGAGATCTTCGCGCAAAACATCCCGGTATCAGACCAAAATGCATTTCGACACATGCTCCAAACTAACCGCGTCCTCAAGCTAGGTGGCTCTCCGTGGCGCAGTGCTATCCGAGCGTTGAAGCTCCGAGGCGTAAAGACGGAGCCGGCAGTTGCTCAGCTTCTTCATTTGCCCGGCGATCCATATCAGGCAGTCTTGGCTCTGGAAGCGGTGTCGGATGACGATCTTACCGCGCTAATTGAGGAACGCAGATGTCTGAATTAGATCGCTTCTGTACGCACTCGCAGGCTCGGTTGAGTTTCCTCATGTTTTCCGCTACAAGTCCAACCCCATCGAATGTCGGTGGGATCTTACGGAGAGTACAGTAATCCCATGCCACACATCAGTGCACAGTCATCACGGCGCTACCCCGGCTCCCTCATCGTACGAACTCACCCTATCAATGATCTTCACATCGACTCCGTTCATTGGAGCGATATCGCCGATCAATTACTTGGAAAGAAGATCTCTTCTATCAGCTCTCCAGACATAATCTCTTTTGAAAAAGCGACCACGGTACACACCGCATGTCACGTTGCGCTACAAGCGCTCTCGTTATCCTCACTCCGGGAGTCTGGATTCCCACTCGAAGCCCCCTCCTCTAGCGCTACAATACTGAACAACGTCGCTCTGCCCGCCCTTCGAGACACGATCGCTGAGCGATTAACTGCCGGTGCTACCGTATCTGAGGAGCTCCTGGTCATTGGATTACTCCAGTTTGTGCCGGTATCCGCACGCGCAGCGTTTGTTGCAGCCTACTGTCCAACGTCATCAGTTGAAGAATCAATTCAGATCGCAACGCAGGCACTCGCCGCAACTACCTCGGATC
>JBIIYC010000277.1:0-2813 GCA_044347025.1 Bdellovibrionota bacterium | reverse complement strand
CGAAGCAAGCGATGCGCCGGCTCAACCCAAAACAACCCTTGAGGATGTGACGCTCGCTAAACCAAAGAGCTCCTCGCACCGTTCAGAGCAGCAGATCCCTCTTGAATACCGCGATATTATGAAGGGCTCCTCAGGTCAGTGACTCAGGGCGCCCCCTCCCTCCGTTTTCTGCGTCTGCGCGCCGTTATCATTACGAGGGATACCGTTTATCCAATGGCCCAAAACCACCTAGCACAGGTATAGTGTGGCGACCGTACAGTACTGATCGGATTACATTATGAACAACGCTACCTTCCGTGACGCCGCAGAGCTTCAACAAGGGATTAAAGACTTTCACTCATGCTTTAATACAATAGAGCAAGAGGTCCACAAAACTGTAGTCGGAATGGATGACGTGGTACGCGCTACCTTGTCTGCCATCTGCGCAAAGGGGCACGTACTCCTTGAGGGCGCTCCTGGCCTCGGAAAAACCCTCCTCGTAAAATCGATCTCGAATGCGCTCGGCCTTACCTTTAAGCGCGTCCAGTTCACCCCGGACCTCATGCCATCAGACATCACCGGCACCCAAGTCCTTACAGAGGACCAGAGCGGACAGCGCCGGTTCGTCTTTAAGCCCGGCCCCGTCTTCGCCAATATCGTGCTGGCAGATGAAATTAACCGCGCGACTCCAAAAACTCAGGCCTCGCTGCTCGAAGCCATGGAGGAGCGTCAGGTCACGGTACTCGACCAAACGTACCCACTACCACAACCCTTCTTTGTACTCGCAACCCAGAACCCGATTGAGCTTGAAGGAACGTACCCATTGCCTGAGGCCCAGCTCGACCGATTTCTTGTGAAAGTCCTCGTGCCAGCTCCCTCACCGGCCGAGCTTAAAGAGATCCTCTCTCGAACCACCGGCACAGCCATACGAGAAGTATCTCCAGTATTCTCATCCGAGGAGGCCGGGCCCTCGATCGCTCGGATGCAGAGTATCGTTCGCCACGTTGTTATCTCTGAACCGATGCAGGAAGTTATCGTTCGGATTACCGGTGCGCTGACGCCAACCTCTGACTTCGCAACTCCAAACGTCAAGCAGTACGTTCGATTCGGACCTGGGCCTCGTGGTGCGCAAGCGGTCGTACTCTCGGCGAAGGTGTGCGCGCTCCTCGATGGCCGCATCAACTTGTCGTTTGAAGATATTAAATCTGTTATCAAAGCCACGCTCCGCCACCGCCTCATTTTGAACTTTCAAGCGGAGGCTGATGGAGTTACTGCGGACGATCTGATTGAGGAGATCCGCAACGCCAAATAGTGTAGGCAGAGCAACGCATGCTTATCTCGCGCAACACCCTTCGACTTCTTGATGCATTAGCGCTCCGGTCGAAGCGATCATTTTTTGGACTACGCCAGGGAGCTCACCGCTCTCCACGGCGTGGACACGGTGTTGAGTTTGCCGAGTACCGAAACTACGAGTTGGGCGACAATCCGCGCGCCATCGATTGGAACCTCTTTAGCCGAAGCGATAAGCTCTATATTAAGCGCTACCTCGAAGAGGAAAACGTTGAGCTCTACGTTATTATCGATGGTTCGCGTTCACTTACCCATCCAGACCTTCGTGAGAAGTGGGATCTGGCTACCCACATCGCTGCGTGCGCATCGTACATCGCACTTGCCACGCAGGATCCGGTGACCATCTCCGTCTTAGGTGGCCCACACAGCACCAGCTATTGGGGAGGTCGCGCATTCGGCCCACTCACACAATTCATCGAAGCCGCTTCTCGCTTCGTCATCTCAGACACCCACGAAAATATCGATATCGCCGAGGAAGCGCGGCGCGCATCGACTCGCACGCGCTTTCCGGGAATATGCGTCGTAATCTCCGACTTTCTCTATCCGATGGACACAGTTGCAGCGATGCTCGGAAGCTTTCGAGCACGAAACATGGAGATTCACGCGGTACAGGTGCTCGGCACCCACGACACCGCTCCAGCCCGAGGAATGTCAGGCGCCACTCTGGTCGATAGTGAAACGGGCTCGCTCCAAGGCATCTCGCTCACCACTGAAACCCGCGCGATGTATACGGCGCTTCTCGAATCTCACAACCACGCTCTGCGAGCACACTGCCTTGCAAATAAAGTCTCCTATGTATCCACGGCAGTGGCCGACTACCCGTCCGTTGATGACGCCGCAATCGACACCATCCGACGAATGGGGCTGTTCGTATGATATCGCTCTGGGGAACGACAATAAGCGCGACATCGCCGCTTTTTCTCCTCGGAATTCCCTTGGGAGCGGCGTTACTGGTCTACATTTTTCGTGCGCGAGGCACGGGAGCCACTGTTGTCACATCGACACTCTACCTTCTCTCCAAACTCCCGCAGTACATGCCAGCCCGACGCCGATTTATTCCTCCGCTTCAATTCTGGATCGAGCTCCTTGCGGTTATTCTCCTATCTCTTGCGGCTGCTGGATTACTCTCTTCTGAAACAGGCTCACGAATCGCAATCGTACTAGACACCTCAAAGAGTATGGCCACCCTCACCGCAACAAGCGAGTCCCGTCTCGCTATTGCCAAGCGACTCGCCGCGGCTGATATAGCGCAGAGTCTCCCTACCACTCGATTCTCGGTGTTTGCAGCATCAGACACCCTCAAGCCTATCGCGGAGGCCAAAGTATCAAGCGCCGCCGCGATCCGTGCCGTGACTGGGATTGAACAAGGTCACTCAACCGATGCGCTCGGGCAACTCGTGACGGCACTCACGAATAGTAGGGAATACAACCGCATCTGGGTCTACACCGACAAGACATCAGAAGCTCCCTCGACGGACACCGCG
>JBIIYC010000276.1:0-2814 GCA_044347025.1 Bdellovibrionota bacterium | reverse complement strand
CAATTCCTGTTTGACGCTCCACGATCTCTGTTAATTCATGCCCGATCTTTTGGCTAATTGAATGAGCTAGTTGCTGGATATGATCGACACCGGCTGACGCTCCCGTCGTGAGCGCCCGTGTGAGCTCATGTGCGCAGATCTCCTCGATGCGTGCCCGAAGATCGACGATGCCTGGCTGTGCGGCCACCTTCATCCGCCATCGCTCAAACTGCATCAATCCGTAGTCGATCACGATCTCCGCTTCGCGAGCAGCGCTCTCGCGTAGCGCTTTATTCTCTGCCGCGATAGAGGCCAGGTCGTCGATATTGTAGAGATACACGTTGTCGAGATCCGCCAAGGCCGGTGAGAAGTTTCGTGGAACACCAAGGTCGATGAGGAAGAGTGGTCGACTGCCCCGCCGAGAACGAACCGAGTTGGCGGTGAGTAGTGGTCGATCAATCGAGATTGAACCGATTACGATATCCGCTTGATCGATCGCTCGATCTAGGTCTGAGAGCGACACCGCCAATCCACCGAACCGCTCTGCTAATTCGGCTGCACGCTCTACCGTTCGATTCGCTACGATTATCTTCCGACACCCGTGGGAGCAGAGATGAAGCCCGGCTAACTCAGCCATCTCACCACTGCCGATAACAAGAACGGTGGTATCCGCCAGGTCTGAAAAGATCTGCTGTGCGAGCCTCACCGCAACATAGCTCAGAGAGACTCCATTGTGAGCGATGTCGGTGTGAGTTCGAACCTTCTTGGCAACGTGAAACGCACTCTGAAATAGATGATGCAGGTAGGAACCGACGCTGCCCACTTCAACCGCTTGTTGATAGGCCCGCTTTACCTGCCCTAATATCTGCCCCTCTCCAACCAACATCGAATCAAGACTCGATGATACTCGGTACAGGTGACGGACTGCTGAGGCATCGGTGTGCTGATACAGTGCATCGCGCTCACCCTCCGGAAGCGAAATGAGTGACTCAAAGAATGAACGAATCCCTCCACCATCCCCACCGACCGACACGATCTCAAAACGATTACAGGTCGAGATAATCGCTGCCTCTGTCGCGATGCCCTGCTCAACAACGCGCTGCGCCAGGCGCTCAGGCTGCGGCGCGACACGCGCCAACGTCTCTCGTCCGGCGATATCGAGCGTGCGAAAACTTACCCCCGTTACTACCAGACGAGGATCGTAGACCGTTTGATGAGCCGGGCTGTGCGTGGAATCACTCATCTCGCCCCCTATGACCACAAACTCGCGTGTGTTAACCGACCTGCAACGACGAAGACAACGAACACAGAGATAAAAAACGACGCGGTCACGGCTACCGTCAGTCGCGATAGCTGTTTAGGCGACCATTTGAGCACCAATCGCACATGAAGGATGCACGCGAGAAGGAGCCACACAATAATCCCGGAGATGACCGAGGTGTCCAACGAGAAGATCGGCTTCTGCTCACTGACTGCCCACAGTCCGCCACTCACAATCACGAGCGAGATGGCAACAAACCCCACTTGGATGAGCTGCTTGTTAAGTTGATCTAAAAATTGAAGGTTCGGCCCCGCGCTATGAAGGAGCGCTGCTGGGCGATGCTTGAGCCTTCTCTCGACGATCAGGAACACCAAACTCACCACCAGCGCTAAGACGAGACTAACCACAGACACGAGCGCTGGTACGGCATGCGCGAGCGAGAGCCACATACTCTCTCGCGCTGTATCCGCTCGACCATCGATAAGCGATGTCGCATTCTTATGGAGAAGGTACGACGAACTCCCCATAAAAAGCACGATAGCCGGAACCACAAATGCCCCCACGATCGGGTAGGCGAGGCGCCGCCGGAAAAACAGATACACGCACGCCGTAGCCCACGACACCCAGAGGAAGTAATCGCCGCCATTATCAAGCACCATCAGATGCGGCTCGGCAAGCACCAACGCCATAGTCGCCGTATGCAGCACGAACGCGGCGATAAAACAGAGCTGCGCTGACATCGTCGACCTACCCCCGCGGCTTGGGCGCCACAGCTGTACCAGATGAAGCACCGTCACGGCGATGTAGAGCGAGATACTACATACAGCCAAGAGATGCGTCATGCTCGGTAGCTCCCTACGAAATCCACGAGTCGCTCAACGTTCTCCACCGGGGTGTGCGGGAGGATACCGTGCCCCAAATTAAAGACGTGGGCTGGAAGGTCCTTGGCTTCATCGAGGATGGCCTGCGCCGAACGACGCACATAGTCCCATGGTCCCGCGAGGATCTGTGGGTCGAGGTTGCCCTGAAGGGGCGTGCTTCGCCCGATCAGCTCGCGAGCCTGCGGGAGGCTTAAACGCCAATCAACACCGTATGCATCGACTGGAAGCTTTGCCAAACGCGGGAAGAGCCCCGTAACGCTCGTTGCAAAGAACACGATCGGAACATTCACACGGGCCCGAACCTGATTAACGAGGGAGACGAGGTACGGCTCGACGAACTGGTCATACTCCCGCGGCCCTACGTAGCCTAACCACGAATCGAAGATCTGCAACGACTCACACCCCGCCTCAACTTGAGCCACGAGGTAATCAGCCGAGAGCTTGGTAAGTTTACTCTGCAAGGCATGCCACACCTCAGGCTCACCAACCATGAGCCCCTTGGTGTATTCCAGGTCTCCCGGGCTCTCACCTTGAATCAGGTAACACGCCAACGTAAACGGCGCTCCGCAGAAGCCGATGAGTGGGGTCTTCCCCCCCAGCTCGCGCACCACCAGCTTGATGGCTTCGAGGGTATACCCCACATTTTCAGCCGGCTCCGGCACGCGCAGATTCTCCACATCCTTAGCGGTGCGA
>JBIIYC010000007.1:0-31139 GCA_044347025.1 Bdellovibrionota bacterium | reverse complement strand
CGCACCGTGCGACAAATTCGCGTACGAGAATCGGATTAATGCTCCGCCCATTACACCGATTGCCGCCACCACGAACACCGCTCTTGGAATACGGATTCCGCCAATCGAAAGGCGCCATAGGAACGCGAAAAGAAGAGGTACCAGCAAAAGCTGCGCAAGTGGCTTCTCCGAGCCGGGTAAGAACGCAAAGAGCATCCCTAGACCCACAATACTTGCGAGAGCCCGAATAAGCGTACCGCGAATGGCGGGAGTCAGTTCGGTATGAGGAATCGTACTCTCCATGGATCGACGCACCTGTGCAAGACCACTAACTGTCGAGGTCAGTATCGGACTCAGCATCACCCGAATCCTCTACGCCAAACTTATCCTTGAGGAACGATACCAGGTCCAACGAGCTTTTCGAATCAGTCATATCACTAAATTCAGCTTGCGTGATGGAGATATAGCGCACACCCCGAGCGTCAAGTAACTGAGGCAGCCTCTGATGGCGATCCACCTCCTTAACATCAACATACAGGGAAAAGTCGGGGGCAAATTCAACGACCATTTTAGGAACATCATCAAAATCAACAACGGTAAACAGGCAGGCAGATACCTCCGCCCACTCCGCAATCGCCGCCGCCGAGTCATCCCCGTCTACTGGGTATCCCCCTCCACATACTGCCCGCACACTCATGTTCCATACGACCCTCTCTCGGCCAAAAAGGCCGACCAACATACGGAACAACTGCGCCTCCGAGAGTGACATTTCAGACATAGGGCAGGACACAACAACACGAGCCGATTGGTACCAAGAACGGGAATTAACCTCGCCTCTCATTATTGCAGAACACCCTCCGTACAACAAATTCTTAATGCATCCGGGCTCGTTCAGGATGGCGCATCGTCGACAGGGGGCAGATTTTTTGTTCTAATAGCTGCATGGCCTTACTTGAAATCAAGATAGCTCCCGATCCTATCCTCCGGACACCCACCCAGCCGGTTACTGATTTCGGCACCGCGCTTCACTCGTTTCTTGACGACATGTATGAGACGATGGTCGCAGCAAACGGAATTGGGCTTGCAGCGCCCCAAGTTGGGGTAGCACAACAGGTGGCAATAATCGACATTTCGGGCGACTACATACCTCAGCCTATGATCACCGCCGCGCCGAACGTCGCTGCTGCGGATCACACCCACAAGGGACGGCTTGAGTTGATTAATCCCACAATCACAAGCGGTTCGCAGCGCGTCTCGTCGGACGAAGGATGCCTCAGTATCCCGGACTTCAGGGACTCGATTCCTCGCTTTGATTCGGTTTCAGTGACAGCTCACGATCGACACGGGCGGCCGTTCTCCCTCTCCGCCGAGGAGCTCTTGGCGTACGCCATCCAACACGAAGTCGATCATTTGAACGGCATCCTGTTCGTCGATCATCTAAGTCGACTCAAGAAAACCTTCTTCAAGAAGTGGGCCATCAAAAACCTCGGGAGCGCAGATGTCTAACGAGGCCCAGGCAGCTATCACGGTACTGTTCTTCGGCACCCCTCATTTTTCGGTTCCAACACTAGACAGTCTCTATCGCCAACCAGGGATACGGATAGGTGCGGTAATCACGCAACCAGACAAGGCCTCTGGTCGAGGCGGGGAGATTCAGCCCTCTCCGGTTAAAAAGCGCGCTCTTGAGCTTGGCATTCCAGTGTTCCAGCCGAAGTCGCTTCGAAAAGAATTCTCTTCACTCAAGGAATCCTTGGCCGAGCTCGGGCCATTTGATATCGGGGTGGTAATCGCGTTTGGTCAGATCTTACCCGAGGAGGTTCTTGATTTTCCCGTTCACGGATGTGTCAATATCCACGCATCCCTCCTCCCTCGATGGAGAGGAGCTGCGCCCATTCATCGAGCAATCGAAGCAGGAGATCGTGAGACCGGCGTATGCTTGATGAAGATGGATATCGGTCTCGATACCGGCGCCGTCTATTCGTCTATCGTCCTTCCAATTACGAGCACAGATACAACACCGATTCTTCATGATCGTCTTAGTCACGATGGAGCTCAGCTCTTGATCAAGGATCTATCCTCCATCGTATCCGGTACGCTCAAGGCGGTACCCCAACCGAGTATCGGCATAACGTACGCGAATAAAATTACGACAGCCGAATGTAGGATCGACTGGACGAGATCCGCGGAGGAGATATCTCGTGCCATCCGAGCTTTTTCACCCCATCCCGGAAGCTTCACTGGATGGCAGGGCAAGCGATTGAAGGTACTCCAAGCTCGCACCGCGAGCTCAGAATCGTCTCTTCCTCCTGGAACCGTGCTCGCCTCTCCTGCCGGCCACCTCGTCATCCAATGCGGAGGGGGAACAGCGCTGCGCCTGGATGAGGTTCAGCTAGAGGGAAAAAAGAGAATGATGGCCGCTGACTTCTTGCGCGGCATCTCCATCCCTACCGGCTCGTTGTTAGAAATATAGGGTCTTCGACGTTTTTAGTGGGTGCTTTTTGATGATATCGGGCCGTTCACGTGCACGAGCACGTGCACGTAATAACTTCGTTTTTAGCCGGAAACTCAGCGGGTTATGCCGTAGCTCTGCCCCGCTACTACCCACTAATTCCGTCGATGAGCCGAAATATAGAAGCGACAGCACCATCTCGTGCGAAGGCCCCGGATCCCACACGATCCAATACTCGACTTTGCGACTTCGCAGATATCGCTGGCAACAGCGGGCTTCGTGCGGAATGCGGGTTACACCGTCTTTGCGCTCTGGTCTTGATCTAGTACCGTCTTGCCACGATCGCCTCGTGCAGAGCACCTCTCCTTCACATCACACTTTGCGCACTTACTCGGGTGCGGACTCGGCGTAGGATCTCCGCCGTTGAGAACCTTGCGCATCTCTGTAAGTAATCCCGAGACCCACGCCTGCTTATTTTCCGAATTCTCTACTTTGATCCGCCGACATGATGGACCGAGTAGTAGGTATCCATGCGGCGGACGCTCTCCTTCAAATTCCTCAACAAGCCTCATATAGACCAAAAGCTGAACTACGTACCGATCTCGCAACTTCTTAGCTAATGGCTTCCGCTCAACCGGAATAACCTTACCATGCTCGCGAATAAGCGCGTCTGGTCTGCCCGCGATGCCCTGGACGGTCGAAATGTACTCCCGGTCAGGAAGTATCGCACTTCCATCGATCGCTAAGGCGATATCAGCCGGCGAAAAACCTGAGCGAACGTGCCTACTCTTCGCCTCTCGTTTAAAGGATCGCATGAGCCATAATGTCGCAAGCACGAGAAGAATCAACTGAAGTCCTTTACTCCGCCACGAGAGGTGAAAAAGCTCGTGAAGCGGCTTTCCAGAGGAATTGATGGTCATAAATACCACCATCATGACGCACAACAGCACCGCCAGGAGTCGTATCGCACCGCTTAGCCTGAGAGACTCCTCAAAGAAGCGCGACCAGTCCCGATGCAATCGTTGACCAAGAAGACTGTCTGATGTGGCGGGCTGCTGGATTCCACGTTTGTTCCATTTCAGATCCCACGACTGCGGACATACGGAGAATGCAGCCACCTCTCCAGCCGAAATGATAAATGAGCCGTCAGGAGCCTTCTTTGCCACTGTCTCTCCTACTCATATCCGCGCCATACGAATCGCGTTTTCGCTACACATGCTGGAGTGGCGAGCGCCAGAACGTTGAAAGACTTCATCTGCGCCAGCAGAGTCTCAGTGATGTACCATAGTGTTCTTCTCTCGACCAGAGCAGAATACTTTTCGCGCGATCGCCCGGATCATACCGAATGCTCGCCCCCATCGTACACCGGTGGCCGACGAACGACGACCAGAGATTTCCTGACGTCCCCGAGAACTTACTCCGTCAGGTTCATCTCCCAAGCATGCTATCTTCTCGAACTCATCCATCCCCAGATGCGGCAGATGCGCTGTCTCAAGTAGAAATTGCACCTCTGGAGCCTGGTGATTTGTAAGTCTCCAAAACGCGTACCGACCACATGCCGTAAGAAAGTCGCAGCGAACTTTGAAGTGTCTGCCTCGGTAGGCTGGTCGCACCTTTATGGAAAAATCGTGTCGCTCTTCGAGCAAGAAATTTCTCTCAAGTGCCTCGATCCACCGCTTACGCGCGCGGTATGCGGTTACTTCATCGAGGTAGACACCTGACAGAACCAACCGATCGGCGTCATACCAAAGCCCTACTCCTTCCGATTCCTGCTCACGCCCCTCAAGTATCTCTCGTCCGTGATCGTACATGTGAAATATTCCGCTCCTATGTGCTCTACGTCTCGCAGGGGTAGTATTCGACCGGATTGCGCTCGAGCTTGATGAATCCGTGTACTCCCCCCGTCCGAGCGCAGGCTCCCTCCGGTCGACGCAGCACCGAGCAAAACCCAATCACATCAGCTAGTTAACCACCTCCCTCAGATATATCTCCCCAGCCCCGGTTTGCGAAAAAAGATCCCCCTGGGGCTGTACAGACATGTGACAGCCCGCTCCCATTCTGGTATGCTTCCCCAATATTCTTAACCAGTTGGGCGTATTCCAAAGGCTGCTCACTGCTGGTTTTATGTAAAAAATCATTGTGTAGTTTTTCACACGGGAAGTGATTTCATATGAGAGGAAGAGGCAATCAAAGACGCTCTCACCGAGGCGGCGGCGGAGGAGGAGGACGATCTCGTGGTCGTTCGCATCGAGGTCGAGGAGATAGACACTCCCGTCGGCATCCGAGACAGAGCGCTGAGAGTGGTAACCAACGCGAGCGTATCGCAGTGGAGAGCGGAGATCTGGTTTTGATCGACCAGTTCATGCTGGCGAACCCGCAATTCATCGAGCGGATGGCTGCTATTGTGGATGAGAGTGCCGACGTAAAGAGCACCCTCATTCAGGAATACGGCGGACGCGTGATTAGCGTAACGTGCGGAACATACCGGATTGAACGAGATCCGTTTGCGTACACGATTGTGGTACATCCGGAGGGCGATTCCACGGAGGCACCGGAAGTAGTGAAGGACGCTACCGAGACGCTTGGAGAGATAAACGTAGATACTCGCTGCTTAGCGATGCTCGATCGAGAGCTCCTCGACGACACGTCGCTTTTGGAGCGCTACCAGCAACTCTGGTTCAGCGGACAGGACAAGGCGTGCCGAGATCTCCTTCGTGATAACGGCGGAGCTGTTCGATACGGCTTCCGTCGGGACGGCGATGAGCTCGGAATCTTCCAGGTTCCTGGCGAGGACATCATCTGCCTCTGGCCAAAGAACATGGAGAGCGTGCAGGCTGAAGAGGCCTCCGCTGCAGAGCAACAGGCGTAAGCCCAAGCCCTCCAGGCACCAGAAACCACCATCGAAAGCGACCCTTTCGATGGTGGTTTTTTTATCAGCCCCCTCCTACAATAGGGGTATATGTTACAGGTCATAGAGCGCACCCTCACCTTTAAGCCAGACCGGATCGATCACGGAGCTCTGCGCAACCACCCACACACGAAATTCAGATTTGGAGATGCTGTAGGCTTCGACCTCGATGGCGTGTGGATTCCCCAAGACTCTTCGACTGCCGTGCTCTTCATTCATGGTAACAAGCACAACATTACGAAATTCGCGGAACACTACGACCTTTTCCAGCGCCTTAAGCTATCCTGCCTTGCATTCGACTATCCCGGCTATGGGTTAAGCGCCGGAACTCCTTCCGAGGAGGGACTCTACCGCAGCGCGCACGCCGCCTATACACACCTTCAAGAGACTTTTGGATACACCCCAGCGCAGATCCTGATTTACGGATTCTCGCTCGGTGGAGCCGTGGCGATCGAGCTCCTCCAACATCACACGGCGGCAGCGCTGATTACGGAGAGCACGTTTACAAACTCCCACGCCATGGCCAAGCATCTGTATCCCCTCATTCCAGTTGGAGGCTTCTTTCCAAAACGATTTACAAACGATACGCGAATCCAGAATGTCGGTATCCCCCACCTGATAATCCACGGAGAGGAGGATCTGATAGTACCGGTAGGGATGGCTCACGAGTTACACGCGCTGGCTCTTCCGCCAAAGGATTTGTACACAATTCCTGGTGCTCAACACACTGATTCGGTTCTGAGGGGCGCAGATGCGCTTACCCAGAAAATCAGCCTATTTGTTCGCGAGCATATGGGCTAACGGTCCCACATAGGCCGAGCGTGCGGCGAAAGGCTCGATGGCACGCTATACAAATTCTCGGACTGGTCTCCGCCGAACATCCCATACAGAACGAATATGAGGCTGAATATCACCGTGCCGTACATGACGACTGTCGCGATGAATCTCTGACCGCGCTTGGTAAACAGCGCCTCCATGAACGATGTCCTTTGAAACGATTCATCGCCCTCCCCGCTCGTTCGCGCACTACCTTCTTCGCGAGGAGATCTACCGTCAAACGAACGCCAACTCGCATCTCCCCCCTGTTCGCGACCGGATTCCGTTTTTGTTGGTCGCCTGCCAAGGCCTCCGCCTCCCATCACGAAGCTAGAGCCACTCGAGTAATTATGATTGGTGCTTTGCACATTCTGAGGTTGTGGCGTGGTCTTGGAAACCCAATTGTCTCCCCCCGATCCGAGGCTCCCAGTCATTCCGCGCATAATAAATTTATCAATCGACATCTGGCTTCACCCGTTAGCACAGGACACAACAGTTCTGTACTTATTATGACTCCTGGCAGTGCGTGTGACGCCTAATTCCAGCAAAAAGACGAACTTGGGGTGTCCCTATGCGACGCCCATAAGAATTTCTCGCATACCCTAGAATACAGACCAACGATGACTCTCCAAGAAGAGCTGCGCGCCCCCTGGGTGTGCAATGCTACTGGGTACACCAGTGCTAAGGGGTGGGTCATCCGTTGTACGGGCTCACGGTAAGGGCACCCTGAGGAAGTTGAGCGAGCGCTCTCTCCAGGGGATAAGGTTTTAGTATGGCAAGCCGCAAGGACGCGACCTCCAACAACAGCACCTTTATGAGGATCCCCGGCCTCTGTGACGAGCACGGTGCTTCACAGCTCACAATCGACGGACTATCCTGCTCTATCGCGGATTGTATCGAGCTTCTACACGATGAGACGCCTGCTGTCCGAGCTCGAGCCTTGCGCATTCTCGCCGAGGTCTCTTCACCAACGCGCTCTGAAGTTAATCTGATAACGCAGGCGATTCACACCGCACTAACGGCTGCGGCAACACCAGCCACCGCAACTCTTGCAGAACATGCGTTATGCGCCTTTCTATCCCTGCATCGACACCTTCCCGAAGCTCTCAGCCTAGCCGCTCAGTGGATTAACACCTGGAGTGGAACCGCCCACCGTACGCCATCCAAGGAGCAATTCCTGGGCGATATCAGAGCAGCAATCGTTGGGCTGCGACCGTCTGATGATACCGTCTCACCGAATCGGATAACGGAGGTACGCTATGTACTGTGCCGAGCCTTTGAAGCTCCCCTTCTCCGGGACGCTGCTGCGGACGTGCTGCACTGTATGCTGCGAGACGAAGTTCTCCTGAGAGCTCACGATCGGCGAACGTTCGCCGAGCACCTGCTCTCCGTATTTCGGAAGACGGTCGCGATCGAAGAACGCTATAGACCTCTCCGTCGCATCGCTTCCGCTCTCTATACGGGCGGTGGGACGCGCTCACTTTCACAAGCTCCCCCACCACGCGTCCAAAACGAGCCATCATCCATGAATCGCGAGCAAACCGCTCTTTCGCCAGCCGCTCGAAAGATTGTGGAGAGTCTACTCGCTGATACGAGCGGGGAGGTTGTTTCCCGTCTCGTGGCGCATGACTATGAAATTATTAGAGGTGTTCACGGACTCTCTCTCGAAGACTTTCGAGTTCTCACCGCACGGCTACGACCTCGCGCCAGCATAGATCCCTGGGCTCGTTCGGCTCTCCTAAGCATAGTTCGTGCTCCACATTCGGCATCGGTCTCTTGTAGCGTTCGCACTGCCGTGCTGGGGAGCCTCGTCAACGAGGCGCGAAGGATGGGGGGATTATCGTCACAGATCGAAAAAGAAGTGCTCTCAATTTCAGCCGAGATTCCATCACTAGTGTCGATATCTGAGGAAGATGGCGGCGAGACCACGCGACTCAAGTCTTAAACCGACTAAACTACCGCGCTGCGAATGCGAGAGTTTTGGTGCGCTCTACGGAAGAACTAATGTCTGCCCCGCAGTGACCGTGGAGCCTTTTAAGCCGTTTAACTGCTTGAGGCGCTCAATCGTCACATTCGTTTTGTTGGCAATTTTACCGAGGGTATCACCTTTACGAACCACATACCGATGACTCTTGCTCGATGACGATCCTCGCGCTCCTGACGCTTTTGATACCGAAGGCTCAGACGAGGAGCTTTCGATAAGACGCAGTTGCTGACCAGACCGAACGCGACCATTCGAGAGGTTATTGATCCTAATAATACTACTTTTTGGAACGCCAACCTTCTCAGCGATCGAATCGAGATCTTCCCCTCGCTTCACCACGTAGGTCGCAGGCAGGGGCTCTCGAGGTGTCTCAACCGAATACGAGGCTCCCGCCCCACCAAAGATCGAATCACCTCGCGCCTTAAAGTCGGCCGGTACGCGCAACGTGTATCCAACCGGAATGCTGGCACGACCACTCCATACCGAATCCAGGAGCGCGTAGTTTGCCTCTTTTAGCTCACTCGTAGGAATACCAAGCCGATTGGCGATCTGAGATGCCGACATCGGAGACCGCACCTGATAGGATACGACCTGCAAGGGCTGCTCCTCTGGAACTTCAGGGAAATACCTCTGCGGATCTGCAAAGATCTCCACCGCCGCTAAAAACTCGGGGTAAAAGTTTGTCGACGCGAACCCAAAATACCGCTCACGTGGATCCTCGATAATCGCGGCAAGATCCGAGGTGCCAGCTTTGCGCACCTTCGAGCGAACCCCACCGACTCCGTGATTATAGCTTGTTATCGCCAGGGGCCACGCACCGAGAGAATTATACGCAGAGCGTAGATACTCGGCCGCCGCACGCGTTGCCTTAATCGGATCGCGGCGCTCATCCACGTTTCGCCCGACCATCATCCGATGCGCCCGAGCTGTGCGCGGCATGAACTGCCAGATACCCGCGGCTCCCACACTGCTATACGCCGTGTAATCAAAGGAAGACTCAATAAATGGAATTCTAGTGAGCTCCTTGGGCAGCCCATATTCCGAGACGAATATCTGCTCCATGATGGGCAGATAGCGCCAGGCTCGTCGAATAGCCTCAGCATACCGCTCTCGAATACCTGTTTGCGTTCGAACGAGATCTTCATCCACAAGACGCTTGTATTTAGCGGGACCGCCGGGGAACTCTGCCAAGAGCCCCACCACTTTTTCCTGGAATGGTGTGTGTGGATCAACTCCCGAGGAGAGCTCGACAAGTTGCGCCTTGATATCGTCAACGGTGCGCTTCTGAATAGACTCTTTGTACCGATCGAAGGCGATCGGCGACATCGCCGCCTTCTCTTGAGAAAGATCGATAACACCAAATACTATCTGCGGAAAATCTCGGTGATGAATGACCGTTTGCGCCGCACCGTACGTACTGAAGATGTCTTTCCAAAAATCAACGCGCGCCCGAAGGCTCTGCGGCACCACAAACGGCCCACTATCGCTTGAAGACCTCACGCTTGCCTTGAGGCCTAGGTTCGCTCCGAAGCCTGGATTGGCGTGAGCACACCCAAAGTTGAATCCATTGCTCAGCAAGGCAACCCCTATCCAAAACCCTGATTTGCTCAAGATCCCTCGGAACACGAACTGCCAACTCCTTATACGGATTAACCAACGCTAGACTGACGGCGTACACCCAGCTAGCTACGCCCACCAGCACCCCAAAGGACGAACCCAGAAACCAAGTTCATCCCATACGTACTAAAGTGCCATGAGCTAGCACGGTGCACAATGGATTGTATGGATCGCCGATGCTCTTTACTTCGAAGTGCAACGGCACTTATCGAGCTCCTCATCGGAGAGGGCAGAGGTCTCAGAGGCGTTGATAGAAACGAATTCCTTAAGGTTCTCGGGAACTCCAGAGTCCTCAAAAATAGCCTCGACGGGGCACTCTGTCTCGCAAGCGCCGCAGTGGATGCACTCGTCAGGGTGGATCATGAGCATGCCCACATCATCTCCCTTAGCCTCTCGCTTGAATTGGTCGTTGTACTGCTTCTTCTTGATGTTATAGAAGCAATCTACTGGGCAAACCTCTACGCAGGAGCGGTCTTTAGTTCCTAGACAATTGAGGGTTACAACATACGCCATGGTTCTTATTCCCTGAAAAATGTACAGGCGGCATCCTACACGAAATCTCAACGAACAAAAAGCCAGGGAATCCACCCTGCTAGGCCCATCCTCGGTCAGGGAATACAAGAACGCCAAATTCGCCTGTTGGGTGTGCCAACCCCAGTCAGACGCCGGTCAAAGCAGATTCTTTCCAAAGAGTTAAGGAAACAGCTGCCACGGTGAGAACAAAGAGCTCCAAACCTCTCGCAATCCTCGCAACGGAACCTTTTTTCACTCCCCTGCCCGGAACCCCGTCTTTGGGTTGATATTTTTCATGGCCCGCGATACAACCGTAAGGTTGCTCTGAGAGGAAGTGTGACGCCCAGCGTCCCTGCCTCAACCAGAGCCTCACAATCCAAACGGCCCGATCGCCAAGTGGCTAAGGCAACGGTTTGCAAAACCGTCATTCGCCGGTTCGACTCCGGCTCGGGCCTCCAATACTGTCATCATCACAGAAAAAACAGCCGGAGACGAACCTGTGCGGGCGAAGGCCCGCACGAAGCAACACGGAGACTCCGGCTCGGGCCTCCAATACTGTCATCATCACAGAAAAAACAGCCGGAGACGAACCTGTGCGGGCGAAGGCCCGCGCGAAGCAACACGGAGACTCCGGCTCGGGCCTCCAATACTGTCATCATCACAGAAAAAACAGCCGGAGACGAACCTCACCCCTCGGGATTCAACATCCTGAGCTTCTCCTCGGCCCCAGAGAGGAGTTGTCGCAGGTGTCGCACCAACTGTGTCCCGTGCTCGTATGAACCGATCGCCTGGTCGAGCGGAAGAGAGCCCCCCTCCACTGAGGAGACCACCTCTTCCAGTAGCTTGAGCGCCTCCTCAAATTTCAGCCCATCGATCTCCTTCGGGCCAACCTCCCCCTTCATCAACGCCTCAAGCGTTACTGCCTTCTCTACTTGACCTGCCTTAGCCATCTAGCCTCCTTTGGGCCGTTACCATGCCCGAAATCACTCCATCTGATACTCGCACATCGACCACATCACCCGCGTTCACCTCGGCGATGGATCGAACACTCTTACCGCATACACTCACAATACTATACCCTCGCTCCAAGACCGCCTGAGGGCTCACTGACTGAAGCCGCTGCTCCACTGCTGTGACAGTCGCGCTCGCTTGCAAGACATTTCGCCCCGTGGCTCCCACCAGGCGCTCACACAAAGAGTCAACGACACCAACTCCATTCGCAACCGCTCCCTGCGGAGACGCTCTGCGCAACCGGTCTGCATAGCTCAGCACGACCTCAGAGGCCGCCCTATGCATACTGACGGCTGCTTTACGCAGATGAGTTTCGAAGAAATCACACCGAGTGCGGAGCAACTCGAGCACTCGATCCGGCTTAATTCTGGCGAGCGAAAGCTCTGCAGCTCGCAATCGAAGACTCGCCTCCTTGCTCAAGGCCGAAAGCCGAGATTGCATCCGCATACTCAGCTCGTCAATACGCTGCACCCTCGGCTGTAACCACCTATCGGTATCGGATAACCGTCTTTCAAGCTCAGCAACCCGCTGCATGAGATCAGAAACTCGCGGCACAACCATCTCTGCCGCAGCCGTCGGAGTCGGTGCCCGCACATCTGCGGCTAAATCGCACAACGTCACGTCCACCTCGTGTCCCACTCCCGATACGATCGGCCGGGAGCACGAGAATACCGCTTTTACGACCTCCTCTTCGTTGAAGGCCCAGAGGTCCTCAAGCGAGCCACCGCCCCGAGCAACAATAATCACATCAACCAAACCCGAACGATCCATACGACGGATCGCATCTGCTATCTCAGTAGCTGCGCCCTCTCCCTGTACCCGAGTGTCAGCCAGGTACACCACCATCGAGGGGAATCGTTCACGAATCTTAACCACCATGTCGTGAATGACCGCGCCTGTCTTGGAGGTAACGAGCCCCACCGCCTTGGGCAAAAACGGCAGTGCCCGCTTCCTCTCAAGCGCAAAAAACCCCTCTCGTTCCAGGCGCTGCTTAAGCTCAAGAAATCGACGCTGAAGCTCCCCCTCCCCATCCTCGAATAAACGATGGACTACTATCTGAAAGCGCCCATTCTGAGCATACACATTTGGTCGACCATGACATCGGACCGACATCCCCACTTTTGGCTTAAAGCTCAAGGTCCGAGCAACACCCGCCCACATCGCGCACGAGAGCTGTGCTCCCTCATCCTTTATCGTAAAATAGATGTGCCCACTTTGGGCTACCGTCATCTGAGATATTTCGCCCTTAAAAAGGAGCTGCGGAAATTGAATCTCGAGGATATCGTTGACGAGTCGCGTAACATCCGACACGGAGAGATACAGCGGTTCTTCAGCACCACTTTTTGTTCCGGTTGTACGCATGCGAGATGACGGTTCCACGCCAGTGACACTACTACGAAAATCAGTGAAGGAGAATGCACATCCACCGTCCCCCTGGTGGCGCGGTCGATCCCCCTTCGCTACCCTCTCAAACCTATGGCTGCTGATAACAGCTTCACTGTTCCTTGATCCGCTGCTAGCCCAGTATTCATCCCACTCGGTTCCTGCGGAGCTTGCGCTGCGAATCGCGATGCTGTGCGCCGCGATAACCCTACCCTTTCTCAATCAAGCCGGCATGTGCCGTCTCCTTGCTCGCCTGCGCCTTCACAACAAAAAACACCTCGAATCTCGCTCTCGACTCATCAGTGGGCTGGTCCTCGGGGGGCTGTGCCTAACGTGCGGGATCAAACTGGCTCTACTCCCAAGGATCGATAATGTAGTCGGCCTTCTGTTCCTTCTGTGCATCGCCCTCGGAGCCCTTAAAACGTTTCGTCAAGCACGTAAAGCCGAGAAACCATCTGTCGAGGAGTCGCCGGCCACACCCTTAGTGCACATCGAACAGTGGCAAACACAGCTCATCATCATCTTCGCGCTTCCTGCGTTGACAGCCCGCGCTGTAAGCATGGTGATGAGCATGGCCGATTATAGCCACGATCGAATCGTGTGGTGTGCCGCAGGAGTGCTCATGAGCGCTCTGCTGTTGGCGATGCTGAAGCCAAAGAAAGAGTACTTCGTCGGCGTGTGTCAGCGATGCAAGCACCCGGTCCCGATCGTTTTTGTAGAGTTCGGTAGCTGTCCGCTCTGCGACGAGAAGCTACGCAATCAAGCCCCAACTACCTCAAGATTCTCCGCCAAGCCCACCAAAGAGGCGTGAGAGAAGTCCTTTTTTCCCTGCTTTCGGCGCGATTCCGAGGTCATGATCCGGAAAATCGCCGGTCATTGAAAGCCCCCGTGATGCGCTATCTTCCGAGACTGCTTCCACACTTGAGGAATCGGTGAGCACCCCACTGTTACGAACCGGCTGCACCATGCGCTGAATCGTCTCCCCGTTGGCCGAAGTGAGCACAACCTCAAGGCTCATCGGCAAGGCATCCGAGACACTAGGAATTGCCTTCTCAAACTCGACTGCACATTGGCTAAGTCCCATCTGCTGGCGTGTCCATACAGCTCCCTGTTGCGAGCGAATAAGCTTTTTCCCCAGCAACTCTCGCTTTCCATTCGGCTCAACGAGGGTGCAGTGCACCGTGACTCCCTCTTCAAGGAATTCACCGAACGGAACATTCACAAGAACTCTCGCCGATAACTTGCCTGCCTGAAGATAGGCATAGCCAACCGTATCTACGATGACCGGCGCCGGTCCTTTAACATCAATAACCTGTTTTCCACCCGAGGAGAGTGGCTTAACGAAGAACTCCTTCTGCTCAGAGACGAGCACGTCTCCCTCCGGAGTAAGTGCGGTGACACGGGCGAAGAGTCGCACCTTAGAGCCTACACGCGCACCTTCAAGTCCCACGGACCATCCAAGCACTTCTTCCTTCGAGAAGTTCGCAACAACGGAATGCTCCGCAAATCCAGACTGCCCTTCCATGCACACCGCACGGGTCACCGGCTTAAAACTCATTCCGAGAGCATCTGAATACGCCTGCAACAGCACATGGCCATCCTCACGTTCAAGCGATAGCTCCACTCGATAGGGCGAAAAGATCTCTCCGACACGGCCAGCCGCTAGATCGGCTATCTGCCTACCGGAATTACGTGGACAAAAAGTTGCCTGCACGCGGATCCCCTCATCGGACCCGAACTCCCACGCGGAATCAACGTCGATCGATTCAAGCTCTACCGAGGAATTTCTGCGACGCGCTACCGGAGCAGTAATTCCCCCCTCAAGTGCTTCATCAAGCGTTGCATTCCTCGCCCGACCGCTCCGCTCGGGAACGTGCACGCTGACGCACGCCATATCCCCACACAGAACCCTATCATCCTCCGATACGATCACTATCTCACAGGTAAGATGATGCGCACCTGGCGTAAGGAGAAGAAACTCAACCGGAATATCAATCGATAATCCACGGTAAAATGCCCAGGCTCCCTTCGGATGGAGTACTCGTCGGTATCGATACGACGAGACTGACTCGACTGCGACATTAAGCTCAGAGGCAACAAACGGAATGCCAAGCGATGATAGCTCGACGATATTGCCCTGACCGTCGACGAATCGACACTCAAGCATCACGCTCTCGCCCGCGTGCATAAAGAGAGATAGATCAAACTGAACTGATACCGAATGACGCTCCCAGCCCGCCACTACCGCGAACCCACTGGTAGCCACTAATTCGGAGATCTTATCGCCGGATACCACATCGTGCGGCCACATGCCGGCCGCGTGAGGGGCTGGAACAGCCGCCCCTGCGTGATCGCGACGCGGAACACAGATACTTTCCGGCTTCGAAATCGAGAGAATCTCATGGCCATCGCCATCGATGACGGATACCACGAATTCAACATCACACCGCCCCACCGGCAACTCGAGGGCAGCGTACGGAACGAACGCTCGAATCTCATCGATCACCAGACGCTGCGCATTCGGACGGATCGGCACCAGAGAGCAAAACGGAGACCGCTCTGCAAGAACCTCGACCGATTCGCCAGTACCGGGGTCCGTCCAGCTCGACCACTCTGGACGCACCGTCACGGGAGCCCCATTCCACAACACAGTAACACGCAACCAGAGGGGCTGCCCGTCGCGTCCGATCAGCCGAAGGCCGCTAGCGAGGAGACACCCTTTGGTACCGAACATCTGGTGGTCATGCATGATTTCGAAACCATACACGGCATCCTGATCGTCCCGTGTGAGGTGCCCCTCGGAATCAATCAACGCAGGGTTGTTGCTTAGTTCGATCTCCAGTCCGGCAAGGCTCATCCTCCGACGAACATACCACTTGAGTAACATTGTGAGCTCATCAAGCTCTCGACCGATATCGTACTGAACGCTTCGACCTGGCTGCGCACTGTTGCCCGCTCGCGAGCCCCCCTCTCGCTCGTAGGCATCCCGAGCAGCCAGCGCTTTTTGCGCGCGGCGCACCAGCCCACTAACGATTCCAACTTCAACCGAGCCAGCGTAGAGTGCGCTCAACAGTTGGGGGACATGTGGCTCTATGGTAAAAATTCCGGTTTCCCGGTGCGCGATATCACGAATTACTTTAAGGACAAGATCTGCAACTTTTCCCTGCGCTGAAACCGATGCGCGGCGTTCTCGACTCCTGTATTTGTGAGCCTTTCGAATCTCATCCTCCAACGGCGCAACGAACTGCTGAAGATCGCGGGAGCGATCTCCCATGAAACGCCGAATCTCGACCTGAGATATCTGCCGATTTTCGCGAAATGCTGGGAGTCGATTTATCTTGGTCCCGTTTGTTGAATGTCCGTTCTTAGAGGCAACTTTTAAGCCGGTACCCGACTCGATTACCGAGGGCTCAAGGGCTTCGTTTTCAAGGGTTTCCTTTTCAACCACGTTCATGTGACTCGCAATACCTGTGTCCCGTGCGAAATCGAGCTCGCTCAACCGACTCGCAATCCTTGTTTTTGTTCTCTTCAAGCCCTCACTTCGAGGGGCCGTCAGGACTCCATCTGCATACTCTGCATGACCCTTTTTCGGGGCGGCGCTGCTCACAGAATGTCTAAAGAGCCAGGCTCCTCAGCCGACAGCGTCTCTGTTCGGAGCCACGCGACGTAGCTAATTCGTTACACTCACTTTTTTGGCTCACGCGCAAAGTCCGCGGGCCGCTGCAACCGAACTGACAGAGCCCCGATTTGTACCCCAAACGCCTTGCAACTATCAACCCATGTTGTGAATCTTTCTGATGACTTCCGCCGAATTGTAAAACCCCATGCTTTTGGACTATAACTGTGCCCTTGGAAAAAGGTCTGTAACAAAGAAAAGGTTCAGCATGGCTACCGACATCAAGATGCCCCAACTTAGCGACACAATGAGCTCCGGAAAGATCCTTACGTGGAGACTTGCCGAGGGAGCAACCGTCAAGCGTGGCGATATCCTCGCAGAGGTAGAGACAGACAAAGCTAATCTTGAGATCGAATCGTTCTTTAACGGAACGCTCCTCAAAGTATTGGTACCCGCTGGCTCGATGGCCAAGGTAGGCGAAGTTATCGCGGTTATCGGGCAGCCCGGAGAAGCAGCTGGGACCTCCCAGGCAGCTCCTGCCGCACCGTCGCCGGCACCAACCGCAACTCCTCAGCCGGTTGCCGCGGCTGCTCCAGCACCAGCTCCAGTGCAACCCGCAGCTCCGCTCTCTCTCGTTCCAGCAACTGATCGAGTGAAGGCTAGCCCTCTTGCCAAGAAAGTGGCCGAGCAACTGCAGGTTAACCTGGCAGAGATTCAGGGCACCGGGCCACACGGTAGAATTGTCAAGCGAGATGTAGAGGCGGCAGCAGGAGATATCGTAGCTCCGGTTGCGGCGTCTGCTGCGCCGGCATACACACCTGCCCCTGCTCCAACAGCCACCCCGAGTGTGAGCGGAGCTGCAGGAACCCTTACGCCGCTTAACCGCATGCGAGAGACGATCGCTCGCCGGATGCAGGAGAGCGTCACAACCTCACCTCATTTTTATGTTACGACCTCGGTCGACATGGGCGAGGCTATCCGCCTCCGAGAAACGCTCAAAGAGAAGCCTGCGTACAAGGGAATCTCAGTCAATCACCTCGTAATCAAGGCAGTTGCGTATGGTTTGAAGCACGCCCCAGAGGTGAATGCTGCAATGCGCGATGGCCAGCATTATCAGCCATCGCAGATCAATATTGGTATCATCACGGCACTGGAAGGCGGGCTAATCATCCCCGTACTCAAGGAAGTTGATACGATGACACTGAAGGATGTCGTTTTTGAGGCACGTGCCGCTATCGACCGCGCAAAAGCAGGGCGCCCGAGCTCAAGCGATCTTTCAGGTGGAACGTTCAGCATATCCAACATGGGAATGTTTGATGTGGAGAACTTCACCGCAATCATCAACCCTGGCCAGGGAGGCATCCTTGCGGTCAGCTCCGTGAAGCAGCAACCTGTAGTAAAGAACGGCCAGATCGTTGTTGGCTCCGTGATGAAGGTGACGGTATCGGTCGATCACCGAATCATCGATGGTGTCATGGCGGCAACGTTCCTCAAGCACTTCAAAGAGGCGCTCGAGTTACCTGCTCTGTTGATGGCCTAATCAAGGATTACATGTATGTCGGTTGATGTACCTCGGAATGCAACGAACCTCGTAAAGCCCTCGTGGCTTAAAGTCCGTGCACCGGGCTCGCCGGAGTACTTGGAAACCAAAAAAATCGTCAAAGAGTTGAAGCTGCACACGGTATGTGAGGAGGCGATGTGCCCCAACATCGGAGAATGTTGGTCGCACCACACCGCTACGTTCATGATTATGGGCGAGTTGTGCACCCGCAAGTGTCACTTCTGCTCTGTAAAAAAAGGCACCTCGGAAACCCTTGTAGCCCTTGACCCGTACGAGCCGGAACGAGTCGGTATCGCCGTAAAGGAGCTGGGACTCAAGCACGCGGTAGTCACGTCGGTAGACAGAGATGATGTTCCAGATAATGGAGCGAACCACTTTCTAAAAACGATCACCGCAATTCGCAAGCACGCTCCGGGCTGCAAGATCGAGCTTCTCATCCCCGATCTCAAGGGATGCCGCGAGGACCTCGTAACGATTCTAAGCGCGAAGGTTGATGTTCTGAACCACAACATCGAGACGGTGCCACGAATGTACAAGAAGGTGCGCCCGGGTGCAGGATATATACGCTCGCTCGCAATTCATCGTTGGGCCAAAGAGATCGACCCCGGGATAATTACCAAGTCTGGAATCATGGTCGGCCTGGGCGAGACTAAAGAAGAGGTCTTAGGTGTCATGGACGATATGCGATCAGCGGGCATCGATGTAATGACAATCGGCCAATATCTCCGTCCGACCCCCAAGCAGCTTCCGGTTCGAGCGTTCATCACGCCTGAGGAGTTTAAGGCGTATGAGGAGGAAGGATTGCGAAGAGGCTTCCGCTTTGTAGAATCCGGACCCTTCGTTCGTAGCTCCTACCACGCATGGAAACATACAGCGGACGTAGCTCTTCGCGAGCAGGAGTAATGGACTCGCCCGCTGGAGCGACATCTCGCCCAACGCTCTACCTCATCCCTAATCTTTTAGGAGAGACATCCGTTGACACAGCACTGCCACGCCAGGTGGCAACGGTGGTGAGCACCCTCCAGCACTTTCTTGTTGAGGAGGAAAAAAGTGCTCGCGCCATCATCAAGCGACTGGTGCCAGATGCCGATATTCGCAGCCTGAACATACAGCGATTAAACGAGCACACGAAGCCCGACGAGATGGAAGCACGGATTGCCCCACTACGCGCAGGCGAAGATCTGGGAATAATCTCTGAAGCTGGGTGTCCAGCAATCGCCGATCCTGGCGCAGAGATCGTTCGTCGAGCGCATGCATGCGGGGCTCGAGTCGTTCCGCTGGTGGGCCCCTGCTCGATGATCCTCGCTCTCATGGCCTCGGGCCTTAACGGTCAGCGTTGGCGGTTTGTTGGGTATCTTCCGGTCGAGGCTCCCCATCGCAAACAAGAGATCCAGAACCTCGATCGCACTGTACATGCTGCGTCTGAAACTCAAATCATGATGGATACACCATACCGTAACCAGCGGCTCTTCACCGATCTGCTTGATGCGTGCCAGCCACACACCCAACTGTGTATCGCTCAGGGGCTAACGACTGACCGAGAGTACATCCGTACCGCGCCGATTGCTCAGTGGCGCAAGGAGCCGATAGAACTACCGAAATTGCCGACTCTGTTCCTGATCGGACGCTAAATAGTGTCCCCGTTGGCTCGCTCCCTGCGGTAGCCGTACCGAGGCGACTTTGGACAGCAACGCCAGGTTCAAAACCATTACTTGGTGTGGCGAAAGGGTAGTGTTCGAATCAACTTCTGTGCTAACCTCCTGAAACGTCTATAAAAGCTGTCATTAGCAGGGTGGCGAACAATGCTTCCGTCGCGCGCATTTTGAAAGTTTTGACGAAACGAGGCGGAGACGACGAAAAAAACAGAGGCGTATACGCTGAGATGCGTTGAGGATTTTTTCGGCACCTCCAACGAAGTTCCCTTGTCCGCCGAAGCCTTGGCCTAGGAGGAAGTCAAACTAATGAAATGCGCAGCAGGAAATCATTGTTCACTCCCCTGCATGAACTCCATCGTTGCGCACACCCGCGGATGAAACGACCATCAGGAAACACCTTGGCTCTCTTGGGGCTCTTTCTCGGCCTGAGCGTTGGTCTTTTCCTGATGCTGTTCAAGCATTGGCTCGTCAATGAAATCGTCAGCGCGTTAGAAGATGAAGTGCACGCTTCGTGCGACTGCTCGCTAGCCTTTGACAGCTTCGATCTCTCCTTCTCGACACTCTCTGGTCGAGCTCGCAACATTCGAATTATTGAACAGGGTAAAGCCAAACTCACCTTCAAGGATATCGTCGCAGAGGTCGACCTCAGTCAGATACGAGAAAAGAAGGTCTCCCTCACCCGAGTTATCCTTTCTAACGGCATTGCCGATGGAGTCGGTCCTGATTCCGTTACCTTTCGATTTATCGATCAACTGACAGCGCCTCTTCCACCGGAAAAACAACGGCCGGATAGGTGGCGCGTTATTCTGGAAACTCTTGAAGTTCAAGACTCCTTTTTACGCGAGCCATTTGGAACGAGCGAGATCTCCGGCGCGGGAGTTTCCCTATTCGTGAAACGAATAGGAGAGAACTTCTCTCTGCTTCCGCGAGTAGAAGACCTCCGGTACACCTCATATGGGGCGACGTCTGGAGAGCCCCCGTCGGAGATACTGCTTGGAGCACTTTCTGGGTCACTTGTTATTGAAGACTCTCGAACAGTTTTTAATTCCCTAACCCTTGGGCGAGAAGCATCGCGGGTGGATGCAAAGGCCGAACTCGATACCGATCACGGAAATCAGCTTGCTGGAGCGACAACATTCCAGATGACTCCTTCGTATATCGGCTTACCTGATTGGCTACTCGGCTCATTCAGCGGAAGCTCATCGATTACCGGACCAATCGGCAGCCCAATGCTGGAAGGCACCGTCGTCGGCTCCACTTCAAATCCCATGACACTTGCGTTTCCAAATGCATCGACCGTGCCGGTCCCTTCGATGACCGGCACCCTTCTCGTTGACCTCAATCATGGGTCTCCAATCGTGACGCTGAAGGATATTCAGGGCTCTGGAGATAAAACGACCCTGAAGAGCACCCAGCCCCTCGTCTTCTCCGATGACGGGCTCTCAGCCGGATTCGATGTAAAGATTCCGACCTTCTCGTATGGCCCATTCACCGTTCAAAATGCAGCGGCACGTATCAATGTCAAACAAACACCCAATGGCACAACGACGAGCTTCGACATCACGACCGAAGATCTCCAGATGCAGGGCTTCTCACTCGGTCCTACCGCCATCAAAATGCAACTTGATCCCACTTCAATCGATGTGGTGGCGGATTCCACGAACCCCCTTCAAGGAGCGCTCCACTGGAAAGGGTCCATCGACCTCTCAGGATCGGAGCCTATCCTGCACAATGGATCGTTGAAGCTCGATTCCTATCGATATCCGACATCGCTCCCCATCACTGATGGGAGTCTCGCCCCCATCGCGGTTTCGACTAGCTTTTCACTCAAGGGCCCACTCGACCTCGGTAGGCTCTCTGGCGAGGGAGAAACCTCTCTGTCGTTTCCGAGCGCGCCCTCGGGATTACCACTTAAAGGCAGGACCACCCTTAAAGACGGACTCCTCAAGATCGCGCTTCCTGAATCAAGCTATAAAGGTTCCGCTGACGTCACCGTCGACTTTGTCAAAACGCGAGGCGGAACATTACGACTTGCACTGCCTACACAAAAAGCAAGTGCCCTCTTTACCGCTGATGAGTGTGGCCGTATTGGCGGAAATCTTTCCTACTCGTTCCAACTTGATCAGATACTCGGCGGCACCGGGGAACTCTCGATTGAGTCGTTCGAATTAGGATGCGCGCCATATGCACTGATACTACCCAAGAACTCAAAGATCCCTATCCGTAACGGAGCTCTTTCGTTCAAAGACCTGCCCATATCAACCCTTGAAAGTACGCTTGTTGTAAATGGAGCCCTTGGTATTGCACGTGGATTTGATATCTCGACCAAAGGAAAGTTACAGCTCACTGCCCTTATTCCATTTTTTCCAGCGATTGACGACCTCAATGGACTCCTCAAGACCGATATGGCGATTAGGGGCCCTCTCTCTGCGCCTCTTTTTAGCGGGAATGCGCAACTCTCGAACGGAGAATTCGGGCTCTCTTCGCCCGATGTAGGCGCGCATGATATCCAGGGAACCTTCACCTTTGCGGGCTCGCACGTAACTATCGAAAAGCTTATCGGCTCGGTGAACAACGGCCAGTTTTCCATCAAAGGCTCGCTTCTTCCATTCGACTGGCCACACTCGGAGCTCACCGCTTCCCTGAATGAGGTAACTATTGAGCCGGTACAAGACGCATCTATTACTTTCTCCGGAGATCTTCGCTTAGGCCTCAGCAATCAGAAGCGTCAGATGCTCTCGGGACAGATGTTCATTAACTTCGCTGAGATTGCCAAAGATTTCGATCTCAACAAGATCTTGATAAATGCGATATCGGGATATTTTATTCCAACGCGTGCCCAACCCACTGCAGCGAAGAAAAAAGTCGATATTGAGCTCAACGTTGGGATCTCTGCCCCCCGTAACATCTTTGTGCTCACGCCATTCTTCAGTGCAGAGCTCAACACGCAAATCCATGCCGGCGGCACGGTCTCGGAGCCGGCACTGGCGGGGTCGATGCAGGTTCTAACAGGCTGGGTGGGAGTAAAGGGAAATCGATTCGACATAACATCGGGGGGACTTACCTTTAAGCCAGGCTCCATCGTTCCGACACTTGAGATCGCAAGTGAGGGAACTCTGCGCACAGCTACAGGTGAGAACATCCTCGTTATTCTCGATGCTTCGGGCCCGCTACAGAACCCGAAGATAGAACTCTCATCGGATCGCGGACTCTCACAAGGAGATATCCTGCTTCTCCTCACCTCCTCACGTCAGTTAGGTGGAAGCACGCAAGCTAACCGCTTGGGAAGTCAGTTTAGCCGAGACCAGCGGTATTTTATGTCTCAGGATTCATTTTCAAGCTTTCAGTCATTTTTTCGCAATCTAACGCGTATTGATACGCTCTCCTTCGAACCTGCATACAACCAGTTCACCGGAAGTATCGAGCCTGCCGTGGTCGCGAAAAAAAACGTCTCGCCTCGTCTTACCTTGCTCGGAGAGAGTCTCTTCAGCTCAGTCGCAAACTCCCGTGCTGGAGCGGTGTATAACCTAACTCCAAAACTAAACGTGAATGCGTTCTTTCAAACGGTGAGCACCCAGCGCAACTCCATCATTAGCTCCGATCTCACCTACACTATCCTCTCTGAACAATCAGAGTTTGTGACCTTCACGATAGAGGGTCTCAATGAGTTCGACGAGGAGAGCATTCTGGCAGCCGCTCGTCTCGGCACTGCGTCACGAATCTTGAATAAGGAAGAGGGTCTGCGCTCTATTGAGCGACAGATTGAGATATACATGCACGATCAAGGCTATCGACAAGCCTCTGTGGCGATTTCATGCGCTCGCGGAGAACGATATTGCTACGAGATTGTCATGAAAGTGAACGAAGGAGAACCGTCAAAGATCGGTGATATTGTTTTCGAGCGAGATCCACTTCCAGACAACCTTGTGAAAGCCGTGCAGGATATTGCACCACTCGGGACACTCGCGACCTCCACAATCACAGATTCGATCGAGCGCCGAGTGGTCTTAGCACTCCGAAATGATGGCTATATCTCCGCAAGAGTAACCCCCTCCTACCGCATCAACGGAACATCATCGAAAGTTACACTCGTTGTATCATGCGATATCCGTGAGCCGATTTCATTTGTGTTCAAAGGTAACACCGTATTCACCGCCAGAGACTTTCTTGATTCAATTGATCTCTTCTCCCGCAAACGATCATTCGGTAACAACACGATTAAGTTACTTGTCCAGAATATTGAGCAGATGTACCAGGAGCGGGGATATCTGTTTGTACAAGTTGCCTACACCGAGGACCGCTCCAATCCGAACCGACTCACCTACCTGGTAACCATCGCGGAAGAGGCGCCGACGAAAGTTGAGCGAGTAACAATTACGGGTAATACAAGTATCTCTCGCTCGCGATTGATTGAGATCATGGGCGAATTGGGGCTCGCAGAGCAGGCGCGCCTGTTTAATCCCACCTACGCGGTGCCGAATCAACTTGATACCCTGAGGGATGCTATCCTCACTGTCTATCAGGAGGAGGGATTTCCAGAAGTATCCGCGAGCTATCAGATTATCCCCGACCGTTCGGGAGAACTCTTAACGATCGAGTACACAGTCATCGAGGGCGAACCTCGCCGAACCGATGCGATAGACATTGAGGGATACCCCAAAGAGCTTACGGCACTCCCACTACCTCGGCTTCCAGCTTCAATCCCACGCGTGAATGTTTTCGTCGAAGACCTCATCGAGGCTCTCCGCAACGAGGGATACCTTTTCCCAAGCGTCGCTCTCGATCCGTCAGAAGACTTTCACTCACTGACGATTATCGTGGAGCCGGGCCTCCGGACCTACATCTCATCGATTACCTACGAGGGATTGTCTGTCATACCAGAATCAACTGCTCGTCGTGATACATCACTTCAGGTAGGCCAGCCGTTCCGGGCAGAGGACGTCAACACGACCAAGCGCAAACTGCTTCGATCGGGGCTCTTCTCCCGTGTTGAGGTGGTAGCCCAAGATGGAGCGTTTGATAGCCCACGAGAGGCTGTCATGATACGACTGGTCGAGCGACCACTTGAGACGCTTGAAGTAGGTGTCGGCGCTAATTCAGAATTTGGATTACACACCTTCGGCGAGGCGGTAAATAAGTCACTCTTTGCAGACGGGCGATCGTTATCCTTGCGCGTTGATACCTACTTCGATCAGGCTCAAATTAATCCCAGTGGTTCGGGCCTCATCAGCCAAGGCTTCACGAGCCTCCGATACGTCGACCCAACGATATTCGACTCTGAATACACCCTTACGGAGGAGGTCCGCTATCAACGTCAGGAGCTTACGACGCAGGAGTTTAACGTCGATCGAGTTCTATTCGGTTCATATCTTTTCAAACAATACGACTACGGCCTTACCTTGTCTGCGGGGCACTCCATTCTGTGGGACGATCTTTTTGATGTAAACCCTGGAGCCATCATCTCACCACTCGATGACGGGCAGGTTCGCCTGAGCTTCCTCTCGAGTATCATGAAACTCGATAAACGAGATGATTCGATCCTTCCGCGTCGAGGATATACCGTATCGTTGGAACCAAAACTTTCGATGGTGGGAATCGGCTCCGAGGCGAACTTTGCCTCTGCCATAGCACGGAGCACGAAAACCGTACCTCTCGATTTTATCTCCCCCCGCTACTCGCTCGGACTCGGACTCGCAGGCGGCTTGTCGCAGCCATGGGGGGATACCTCTGAGATACCCATTACGCAACGCTTCTACTTGGGTGGTCGAACGACCGTTCGAGGATTTCGAGAGAACTCTCTCGGACCACTTGGTAGTGATGGCGCCGTTATCGGTGGCGATACGATGTTGAACGGAAAGAACCAGCTTCAATACCTCGTCGCCGACTCGTTCAGCACGCACACCTTCTTCGATTGGGGTACCGTATGGCTCAGGCACCGAGAGTTCGACCTATCTGCCATCCGTACCAGCGTCGGCCTCGGATTCCAATATCTCTCCCCTATCGGACCGATAGGATTCGATATCGGACATCCCCTAAAACTTTACGATGGGGAGCCCTCGGTCCGGGTTCACTTCAACGTGGGAAGTATGTTTTAAGCCTCGCAGACTCCAGGTCTGCAGTTGCCGCCACCGACCCAATTCGCAACGCCGTTTGCGCTCCCCGCCAGGCTTTGTGATTCTTTTCATTCTTCGGTAGCATCAGTTGAGAGACACATATGGTGGACAACCAAAAGCTGCGCCGGTAGCTTCGGGAAGGCTTTCGTTTTCATGCACCATAGAGTGTTGTTGTGCCCCCTCGGCGAGTCTATAACAAAAGGCGCACGTCTCTATTTTGCCACAGTCTTTGAGCAATCGTACGTATGCAAACCCTAAACCCTATCTCTCCAAGCACAATAGAAAAGAGGTCATTTCTAACCTTCGCTCTCATTTTAGTTGGCCTTATTCATTTTGGACTAAGCACGCCATTTATTACCGCTCTCTTCGGATACCTCATCATCTCGTATCTGGGACGGGTCTTGCCAAAGTTCGGAGCAGTCTTAGTATTCTCGATCCTCACCATCGCTCTGATGTACCTGTTCGTGCACTCTGTGCAACAGGCCATTCGGGGACTCCCCACCATCGTTGAACAAGCGATTCCAAATATCATTAAACATGCGGATCGTATGGGGCTCGACGTTCCATTTAGCGACATCGTATCGCTGAAGTCCTACATCCTTGACGAAGTTCAGCCCCAGCTCATGCAGGTAGCGAAGTTCGCTCAGGTGTTCACCAAAGAGTTTGTCTATATAATTATAGGCCTGGTTGTAACGTGCGGGGTCTTTGTCCGAAGCGAGATCGATCTAGGTCGTGAAGACTACCAGTTACAACACAATCTCTACTCAAGCTTTACCAGCGCTTTAGGTCGTCGTTTCGAGCGCTTTTACCACAGCTTTCACACCATTATGGGAGCTCAGGTGGTCATCTCGGCGATTAACACCTTTTTCACCGGCCTGTTTCTCGTTGTGCTCTACTTCTTTCACGTTCCACTGCCCTACTCTGTGGTCATAGTAGGAGTGACATTTCTGTGTGGCCTGCTCCCTATTATCGGAAACTTGTTGAGCAACACCGTTATCTTCTTTGTCGGTCTCTCGCAGTCAGTTAATCTGGGATTTCTTGCGCTGGCGTATCTCATCATTCTGCACAAGTTTGAGTACTTCCTGAACAGCAAGATCATCGGAGGTAAGATCAAAAATCCGATGTGGCTCACGCTCATGTCGCTCGTTGTTGGAGAGCGTTTAGGGGGGGTTCCAGGGATGATTCTGGCCCCAGTAATTCTGAATTATTGCAAGGTGGAGTGCACAAAAGTGCCCGTTGAATCGGCGCCAGAGCGCACATAACGCTCTGATATCACAATACAAAACACCACCAACCGGCTGAAGACGCCTCCGATCCCGAAAATATCGGAACTCTTTTTTCCAACCTCGCATCCTATCAAAACAGTAGCCCAAACGGCGAATTGAGTCCGCGCCCTAACGCGGAGCATATCTGGAGGTTGTTTAACGGGAACGTTGAGTAAAAGGTTAGTCGAGGTTTTTATGTATACGGCGATAGTAATAGACGAGACTGGAACACAATCCGCGATTCAGGACACCGCCCAGCTCCTCAATGACGTTAATACGTTTGCTGACATCATCGTTGTCAGCACCAAGGCTCGCCCCGAAAGCTTCTCGTTAGGACTCTGGGTATCAGCCGAAACTCTTGTAGAGGGTTTTGCTCAAGCAACAACCATGGCCGCCAGCAAGCGGGTACTCGTTGTTAGCTCAAGCCTCATGTTCGACACAACGGATCTCTCAAAGCTCACTGCGGAGCTCGAGAAGTGTGGAGTGCTAGAGCACATCGTTGTTGCTCCTAGCGTGAATGGCTTACCTGTAGAGATTCCTGAAATCTGCTCAGATACAATCGTGCAGGCACTAAACCGCAACGACAGTTGGCCACTCCTGTGTGTTGCGACATCGCGATACGCTCTATCAGCACTCCGTCCCGGCGATGCTGAATCCGTATCGGAGATGATTGTGCAAAGCCTTATTCGAGCTACTGCGGAAGGAGATACGATTACTCTCTCGAAATGCATTAGCCCGCTTGTCACAAAGGCATCTTTGTCCATGACGTCAACCCTCACTTCAGCAGCAAAAGCCCGATGCCTCCGCGCAGCGGTAGATGCGATGAACGTTGAGGAGCTCTTTCCTCAACACAACTGGGTTTCATACAGCAAGGAGAGCGCTGCCGCGGCATATCACTCCCTCGCGGCTATGTTCCTACGGTTCGATGACCCCTCATCTGCTGCAGATTGCCTTGCATGCAGTGAGCAGCTAGAGGAGAGTCCTCGCTACTTCGCCCTTCAAGGTCTCATTCAACAAGCTCAAGGAGAAACGTTGAGCGCTGTTGCGAACCTCGTGTCGAGCCTGCAGTGCTATGAGGCTCGGAAGTCAAACGACGGGAAGCACTATCTCTCCTTCTCACCGGGCAACCTCGAGATACTGAAGACCCGACTAGCAGAGGGCCTCGATGCACTCAACAAGCGTGACAATGCACGCGCACTTGAGTCCTTCTCAGAGGCAGTGTTCAACTTCGACAGCTTCTACGCTGACCACGGAGTTGCTCCTCGCTCTCGGAACGGAAACTAGGCCAGAGGCTTACGTCGTTTCCACGATTCGATAGCGGCGCCCCCGGCGCCGCTATCGAGTTTCTATTGCCTGCTCGGTCGTCACCGATCTCCCCGCCGTTCGCCCCCTCAACGCGACGGAAAACCCCCCTCAACCACCTGCAATAATTGATATTTTGACCTGTCTCGAAATGCGTTCTAATATGCCGTGACCGCTTCCACCTCAGGAGCTCGCAAGGATATCGTCCGTACCATGCAGATAATTGCTTCGCTTGGATTGCTCTTTATCGTCCTCGGATTTTCTGGCGGGGCCTGGTACTTCTGGGAGAAATGGGGCGATGCGATCGTGCCTGCCGGTCGCTATCTGGGCGAGGCGGGCATCGTGTGCATTTTTATCGCCCTGGCCATCTCCGTAATTCGCTCACGCAGAATCCCTCCAACATCGGCATTTCTGCACGAACCGACGTGGACCCTCGGGCTCGTGGCGATATTCTTCTCTGACTGGCTCTGTCGCCGCTGGGGTCTATTTCAGGGCCCAACCATCCGGGGAGAGCTGCTCGTCGGCTGCTGTGCTGCCTATTATCTGCTGCGACACGGGTGGCAACGATTCTTCCTCTATTGGCCACTAGCGGCAGCCGCGCTTTTACTCTGGTCATTTTGGCTCGCCTCAAAGGGTGCCCTTCTCTTCTCCGATGACCATGCGATGTTCATGTTTCGACTCAAACTTCTCAAAGAAAACTTCCCATCGATTCCCTTCTGGTCTCCTCTGTGGAACGCGGGCATCGATGCCCGAGACTTCTTTGCTACTGGCAGTCTTAACGCGTTCATCCTCGCATCGCCGCTTATCTACCTCTTCCCAGTTGAGAGTGTATACAACCTGATTATCGCCCTTGTGTTGTGGGTGGTGCTACCAGGATCTGTTTTTCTTGCCGCTCGAATCCTTGGGGCTTCGAGACTCGCCGCAGCCGTCTCGGTTACGCTATCACTGTGCTCTGGTCTCTTTTGGTATCGATGGGCGCTTAAGTATGGGACGGTGGGCTTTATAGTCAGCTCATCGCTATTTCCGCTGTGCGTGGCGCTGGCCCTCCGATATCTCTACGACGCCAAACCGACTCGAACGATATGTGGCTCATTAGTTGTGGTAACAACGCTCATGTTACTCTGGTCTCCCTCTGGCTTGGCGATCGTCCCCTTGGCGATCTGCGCGCTGCCCAGGCTTGTTGCGATCGGCACCTCAAGACGGCGTCTTATTACCCTCATCACAATCGCAGCTATCAATCTGCCGTGGATGGCGATGATGTGGAAGGTTTCGAACGTGGGCCGCTTCCTCGATGCAGAGAAAAAACAGGTCGTAGCGCAGCACGATGTTGCTTCACTCCAGACAAACGGCATTCCCAGTACGAATCAGTCCTCAAGCGGACCTGTCTTTCGACACCGCTCAGGCTCCCTCGATAGCAAAAAAAGCCTCAACCAATGGCACAACAACGCCTCAGCGTTAAACCCACTCCTCGTGGTATTTGCCCTCCCTGCCTTGTGGTATCTGCGAGGAACCACTCGCGTTGCAGTGAGTATGCTAACCGTATGGCTCCTACTGCTCGGAACCGTCGGTGTTGCGCTCAAACCACAACTTGAACTCGACCGAATGATCGTTATCGCCTCTGTTCTCCTTACCCTCCCCTTGGGCGGATTTCTGGTGGAATTCCTCTCGAAGGCGCAGCGTGGCGGTTGGTGGCGAGTGAGCGCAAGTATCGCATGTAGCTTCCTCCTCATCGGCCCATTTAGTGCGGCTTCGGTTGTATTAGGACGCTCTGACGACAAGTTCAAATTTGCAGGCCCAGAAGTGGCTAAACTTTCAGAGACGATTAAGGCTCATGCCGGCACGGGTCGTGCCTTCTTCTCGGGATGCGTCTTGCATGAGCTCAGCGGTGGACACCTAAGCCCCCTCCCATTCTGGGCACAGACTCCGATGATCGCATCAAGCTACGCGCACAATATATGGAGATACGAGCAACCTATTCCACCGACGTATCTACAGCGAGGCGAAGCTGGTATTCGAGAGTACTTGGATCTTATGAATGCATCGCTCGTACTTGCACACGAACCTGCCTGGATCGAGTATTTCAAAGCCAGGCCCAATGACTATATAAAGATCGACGAACAGGGCGAATTTTGGGTCTTTAAACGGGTGAACTTCAGCCCCAGTTACACAGTAACTGGTGAGCTCTCCGATTTCTCGTATACCACCAACTCCATCTCCTTCGTGCCACGCTCTGATTCGTTGACTCTCAAGTTTAAATATCTTCCGTTGATTACAACCACCGGTTGTAGCATCGCTCCATTTACTGCCGCATCAGATCTCATCCTTATTTCCCTCTCGGGGTGTCCCGTGGGCCAACGGGTGGAACTACGGAGTATCTCTCCCCTGCAACGGTTACGAGCACCAGCGAGCTAGACATCAATGATACGACCACTGCTATCGATCATCGCATTTGCCGTAGCCATCGGGATCCTACTCCTCCCTGGACGATTCATGGAGCCAGTCGTCATCACCTGCACCGACTCGCTCGATGGGTGGTTTCCAATGTTAAACCTCAATCACAACGCATATTACATGTGGCGGCTGGACCACCTGAGTCGCCTCGTTGCAACACTATTTGCGCCGACATACTCGGTAGCAGCGCCCTTGTTTCGACTGATTATTTTATGTATCGGCACGTGGCTGCTGAGCCGCTGCCTCGTGCGTCCGGGCACTCAGAATAGCCCGGTGCGGTGGCTGCTTGCCCTCATCCCCGTCCTACTTCTGTTAGGTGTGGTAGGAATAAACCCCCTCGTCATCGGTACCCTTGCGTGGGTTCCACTGGTTGCGGTGGCTAGTGCGATCCTGTTGCTCAAGCACCAGCCGCGCTGGTGGTGGATAGCAGCGATATTCGTGGTGGTGGAGAACTGCATGAGTTCTAATGCGGCTGCGCCTCTCTCTGCTGCCCTAGCGCTGTTCCTTACCTCCACA
>JBIIYC010000219.1:0-3951 GCA_044347025.1 Bdellovibrionota bacterium | reverse complement strand
TTGCGCGTGGAATCGAGAGATCGCGAAGTCTACGATTCGGATGTCATTCTCAACCGCCCGTCCCACCTTGAGCGAGGTGACCGGTGATACTCGGCTGATGGAAAGGGGTTTTCGTAGCGCGAAGATCGTTTCAGTGAGCGGGGTCTCGTTGAGTATGCCGCCAATATCGGAGGACTTGAAAAGCATCGTCCGAGTCGACGCGAGCTCTCCGCCTTTGTGAGTCAGAGACAGGACCTCTCCACTTTGTATTGACGAACCTACCAGGCTCATGCACGAGATCGTCTCAACGAACTCTGACTCAGAGGCGGAGTGCGCAAGGGCTGTAAGCGCTTTGGTGTTGAACTTACACGGTGCCCGGAGAACGTCTTCGAGAGACGAGCTCCGGTGGTTTGAGGGGCTTGTTTCGGATCGGCCGAATAGGTTTCGTACCCACTTGAACATAATGACAGCCGGTCGGGATGATTACATGGCTCGCGGTAATATCTGCGGTACCGAGCCCCTGAAACTATATCAGGCAAAAGAGAGAAGCCGCTAGGCAAAAAAAAATCGGCCATCCGTGGCCGATTATGGGGAAGACGTAGGAGCGCTCCTCAGAGACTTAGCAGAAGTTCTCGGTTTCGTCCTCGGTTGCAGTATCGGCAGGAGCGGATACCGCGGCAAGGATCGCCTTCGCGTCGTCACGAATCATCGCGGAAAGTCCATTGATCAGGGTGACGTTACGGTTTACCTCGTCCCAGTTCTTGCGCGAGATCGCTTCGCACAGGGTTACCGCGAGGGATCGCTGTTTTGCGAGGATCGTATCATACGATTCAAGTCTTCGAACGACAGTGGCCGGAACCGACTCACGGCTTTGGAATGTAGTGCGCGCTTTCGAAATCGCTGTTTCCAACTCAGAGAATGATGCGAACAAACGCTCAATAATATTCGATTCCATGGTAGCTCTCCTTAAAGTTCTGACGCCTCATGCAACTCTCTGAGACGTCAAGCCAACTCAGTGTTGTTACTCGATCTAACACTTGTGTTATTGCGAGTTATCGACACCGTGTAGCATTTGTTGTTTTGTTCACACTACCTCGCTTGATTCTATCGAGTGGCGTCCGTTCTCACCAGCCGCTAATCGTATACTCTCGCTTCGGTCATAGTGCTTGGGGCCGCTGCTATCGTAGATAACGGGGGCTCTTCGGCGCCTATGTTCGTTCCAGGCACCGGGGAGGATATGCTTCATCCACCGGCGCGTGGAGCTTAGTGTGGGCTCCTGCGTACAAGGGGGTCTTTTGCAAGTGCTCTGCCAATTTGTAACGTGCTGCAAATACGAGGTATTTGGGGGTCATGCGTGGGCGGAGACCCCAATCTGACGTATACTAAGGCGGTTAGCACTGGATAAATGTAAGACGGGTGTTTACGGATACGACACATTGAAGCGGCCATTTCGATTGAGACATGCCAAGCCCAAAAAGATTCCCCGGGGTTGGGACCGTGCTGTCGTGTATCACGATGGAGACTCTTATTTTAGTGCTCTTGAGGCTGAGATCCGGGGAGCACGTCGAAGTATCCATCTAGAAAGCTATATCTTTGCAACGGACCGTCTTGGCGAGCGTGTGCTCTCAGCGCTCTCGGATGCAGTGCAACGTGGGGTATCTGTGCGGCTGATAGTTGATGGTATCGGCTCCTCCACGTGGGTATCGTCGATTCGGCAACGAGCCGCCCTGGCAGGAATACAGCTGAAGGTGTTTCACGAATTACCGTGGCAACGATGGTGGCAGGGACGCGATCAATCCGAGGCGCCGCAGTCCCTGGCGCGGCTGCTCCAGAAACTAAACAACCGCAATCACCGCAAGGTTTGTATTATCGATGAGCGACGCGCCTTTGTCGGTAGCATGAATGTTATTGAATATCACCTCGCCTCGTGCGTCGGTGACACTGCATGGCGGGATACAGGGGTGTATCTTGAGGGGCGGGAGGCTGCCGTATTGGTCAGCAGCTTTAACGAGCTCTGGCACAATGAGCGACGCGGTTTCCGTTTGCGTCGTCGCAAGCGATCGGCACATTCGGGGGATCTTATTCTGTTGAACGTACGACGCTCGCAGCGAAGCGAGAATTATCTCGACCTGTTGGTTCGGATGTTGAGCGCAAAGGAGCGAATCTGGATTGAGAACGCCTACTTTGTGCCAGATGCATCATTGATTCGGGTTTTGGGGGTCGCAGCAGGCTCTGGCGTCGACGTAAAAGTGCTCGTGCCTGCTTTTTCTGATGTCGTTTTCATCCCTTGGGTCGCATCGGCATTTCACCTCGGATTATTGCGGGCTGGAGTGAGGGTTTTCGAGTATACTAAATGTGTACTGCACGCAAAGACGATGGTTATCGACGAGTGGGGTCTTGTGGGTTCGAGCAACTTGAATCACCGTAGTCTTCTGCACGACCTGGAGGCAGATGCAGTGCTTGTGGATGCGGAGTCCTGTCGGTCTCTTCAGCAGCAATTCGAGCTGGATTGCGCACACGGTCAGGAGGTAACGCTTGAGAACTGGAGGCGTCGACCTCTCCTCGAGCGAGTGATTGGGCGGTTGTTGTTAGCGGTTCGGCGGGTGCTGTAGCGAAAGCGTATGATTGAAGCAGGAAAATTGCGAGTTCTCTCCTACAACATTCACAAGGGGTTCGGCTTTGGAAATAGCTCATTTACCCTCCCTGCTATACGAGATGCGATATCAGCGCTGCATCCCGATGTTGTGTTTCTGCAGGAGGTTTTGGGGCAGCACGACAAACACGCCAATGCGATCGAGGAGTGGCCCGATCTGCCCCAATCTCACTTCTTAGCGCGGGACCTGTGGCCGCACGTTGCCTATGGGAAAACGTCGGTGTTTGATCACGGGCACCAGGGGAACGCAATTCTCAGTAAGTACCCGATCGTTTCCTTCGAAAACATTGATATCTCGACAAATGCAATTGAATCTCGGAGTTTGCTCCATGCCGTCATTGATGTCCCGGGTATTCGTCAACCGGTGCACTGTGTATGTGTGCATTTGAATCTGTTACGGCGTGGCCGAGAGATGCAGCTTCGGCGGATCTGTGGCAGGGTGACGGCGAGTGTTGGCGGATCTGATCCTCTTATCCTAGCTGGCGATTTTAATGACTGGCAGCAGAAAGCCTCCGGAATACTCTCCCGCGAGTTGGGGATTAAAGAGGTTTTCCTCCACCAAACTGGCGCGCATGCGGCTACCTTTCCCATGAAGTTTCCCATTCTGCCGCTCGACCGTGTGTACGCTCGTGGGCTATCGATGGTGGGGGGGCAACCTTTGATCGGACGGCCGTGGGATGCTCTCTCCGATCATATTCCTTTGTACGCAGAGCTGATCGAGTCAGAGTAGCGCAAGAGTCGGAAATCAGTCGTCAGAACGCCCTCTTACAGAGACTAATCCTTCGCTCCAACGCTTGACCTTCCGCCCAGAAGCCGGGAGTATACGGTCTTCGGGGCGTATCCAAGGTATAGCCGAGCCCCGCATTTCAGAGGAGCGCAGTAATGTCGCAGCCGGTACGTAGCATTCCAGAGGCAGAGCAGTCACCAATTGATATCCCCACGCTCATGACTGAGATACGGGAGCGAATCAAAGTTGATGTCGAGAAGAATCGCGATGCTCGTCAGGGTATATCCCCGCTCGCTGCCTCGTTTGTTGATGAACGCGGGATCAAGCAAGGGGACCTTCAGCTAGCCGAAAATCTCCGCTACCTAAATCTTCAGTACGCGTTTGAGACTCGATTGTCGCCCGATGTAGTGGTCACGCATCGTTCGGGTCTGCTTGGAAAGTTGATTGTTAGGTTCAAGCGTAAGCTCATCTCGTTCCTACGGGAGGGGGTGTTTGCCGAGTATCTCAACTCCGAGCGTATGTTCGTGGAGCACCTGGTGCGTCACATCAATGAGACGGGACGCTATATCGATGCGCGAGATGAGCGGATCTC
>JBIIYC010000168.1:0-5783 GCA_044347025.1 Bdellovibrionota bacterium | reverse complement strand
TTGATGATGAGAAGGCCCACGCTCTCTTTGCGGTTCAGCGTCAGATGAACGACATGGCCGTTGGATTTGAGCAGCGTTTGAAGGCTGTGGATGCAATGGTGCGAGGGCTGGAGGGGATTATCAATAACCACGGTCGATTCACGCAGCCTAATCCGCCGCTCGCTCAGGAAGAGTCTGCTGAGAGCCGGGGGGCGAGCCCGGATATGTCGTACCTTCTCTTGGAGAATCGGTATCGCGGAAGCGAGGGGGAGATAGAGCAGCGGCAGAAGATATATCCTCAGATATTCCGCGGAACGAAGGGAGCAATTCTTGAGATCGGGTCGGGGCGTGGCGAGCTACAGAGACTCTTTGCGGCCTCAGGGCTGGAGTCCTACGGAGTAGACCTCGACGTAGTCATGGTAAATGTCGCAAATGCGAATGGATGCAAGACTGTATACGGTGACGGAATCGCTCATCTGAGAAGTCTTGGTGATGGCTCGCTGTCGGGGCTCGTGGCTATTCAAGTAGTCGAGCACCTCACGCGCCAACAGCTCCAGGAGCTGTTTGAGCTCGCCAAGCGAAAGGTGAAATCAGGTGGTAGGATCGCCTTTGAAACGATTAATCCACAGTCGTTGCTTGCGCTTTCGTCGAATTACTTCCGAGATCCTACTCATGTATGGCCGATGCATCCGGATACTCTGGGATACATGGCTACCCTTGCGGGGTTGAAAATTATCGAGACGAAGATGCTTTCGCCAGTATCTCCGAACCACTTGTTGAAAGACATTCCGATTGATTCCTCGCACACTCCAGCGGTGGCTGATGCAGTCGCTCGAATTAACGAGAACCTCCGTCAGCTCAATCGTCTTCTCTACGGATTCCAGGATTACTGCCTGGTGATGGAGGCGTAGCGAGTATGGCGCGAATTCTCGTCCTTGGTGTCAAAGTTCCGTTCACGCATGGTGGCCAGGAGGTGCTCGTTGCAACATTGGTGAAGCAACTTCGCTCGCGTGGACACGAGGCAGATGTGATAGAGCTTCCCTATAATCCACTCCCGAAGCAGAATTTGGTAACGCAAGCAGCGATGTGGCGAGCGCTGGATCTCGAGTACTTCTGCGGTCAGAAGATAGATCTCGTGATCGCAACAAAGTTTCCCAGTTACTATGCTCGACACTCAAGAAAGAGCGTGTGGTTAGTTCATCAACTTCGTTCGATGTATGATCTCTACGGCGGTCAATACTCCGATATTGGAGACGACCCTCGGGATGAGGCGATGAGGCGGGTTCTGACGGATGGTGATACCAAGACGTTGGGAGAGTGTGTGTATCGCTCTGCTATATCGAAGAACGTTGCCGATCGGTTGCAGATGTACAACGGACTCTCTTCTCAGGTCTTGTATCCACCACTTCCGTTAGGCGACAGGTATCGGTGCGAGACCGCAGAGCCGTATGTGCTCTCGGTGGGTCGCATCTGCCGAATCAAACGCCTAGACCTGATGATCAATGCATTGGCACAGATGCCGGGCGTCCTACTCAAGGTAGCGGGTGTTGCAGATGAGCCCGGTGCGATGGAGTACTTTCAGAACGAGATACAGAAACACGGGCTTGGATCCCGAGTTGAGTTTCTTGGACGTGTCAGTGATGAGCAGCTCTTGGAGCTGTATGCGCGCTCGATGGGGGTCTTCTACGCACCATTCAACGAAGACTATGGATATGTGACCCTTGAGGCGATGGCGAGTGGAAAACCCGTTGTTACGGCGAACGATAGCGGTGGAACCCTCGAGTTTGTGCGCCATGAGGAGAATGGATTCATTGCGGAACCGACACCAACGTCGATCGCGGCCGCGTTTAACCGTATCAAAACGGACCGAGGCCTCGCGCAGCGAATCGGAGCCGCTGGTCGTGCCTTCATTGAACAATCGGGGATGCTTCATACCGGTTGGGACCAGGTCATAGATGGTCTTCTCTCGCCGCTCCGTATCGACGAGTCGTGCTCGGTGGTGGGGGCGTAATGTCAGCGCAGGGACTTCGCATCGCGTGGTTCAGCGAGTTGGTGTCCGCCGGCTCTGTAGGCCTCTCGGCGTATTGTTCGAATCTCTTGCTCCCTCGAATCTCGACGCAGCACACAATCGAGGTGTTTTCTCCGTATCCTGCATGTGAGGCGTACGGGCTTCCACATCACCACTTCTTAAACGCGTATCGTAGACATCGAGAGGAGCCTTTTGATCTCTTTTTCTACCAACTTGAAGATTCGAGATCGTGTCGGTTCGTGCGTGGTCACATCGGATTGATGCCGGGGATAACCTGGTTCCACGATCTCTTCTTCAATGACTTGGGACCCGAAGCGTGTCACACGAGTCCGTGGGAGACCTCCATTGCCCAGTTCTACAAACCGTCTGAGCCCTTCTACGATCGAGCCAAGGCTCCGCATCAGCTCTGGCCTCGGGCCTATCGGGAGGTTTCACTATCTCCGGTTGTTCTGTTTAGCTCTCAATGGGCTCGTAATGAGTTTGGCAATATGGTGAGCAATCGCCTGGAAAGCGTCGTCGGTAGCCATCAAGCCGATGTTCTCCCAGTGCCCGTAGGAGGAGAGATATCTCGTCGGGAGCCCTCCGCCGCGGTGTTCACTATCGCATCCACGTCTGTCCCGGGGATTGAGGGGCGATCGCATAAGCTGCTCCCTGTCCTGCGTAGTCTACGGTTTGATTGGCAGCTGCTCTGGATGGTTGAAGCACACGAGCATGCGGCAGCTGTACGGGTGGTGAATGAGTTCGGGGTTGCGGATCGGGTAACGCTCGTTACTCCGCGTTCTCTCGATGCGTGGGAGAGGATAGTCGCTGAGAGCGATGTCGCGCTGCACCTGCATACCAGTCCATTTGGCCATCTTGCGCCGTTTGTTCAGACCTCTCTCTGTGCCGGCACTCCTACGGTAGTGTCATTTGCTGCTCAAGGTGAGGATTTCCCTGCAAACACGGTCTTTCAGATTGTGCCAGGAATTCATGAAGGGGCCCAGCTTGAGGGGGTTTTTGATGGTATCGTCCGCGGCGGTCGTGCCGCGTATGGTACAGAGGGACAACGGTACATTCTTAACCGGTCCAACGCCGACAGAGTTGCTGAGCGGCTCGCCGAAGGGTTCGTTGAATGGGCTCCCCATGTCGGATTCGTGATGGATAAGTGGGGGAGACTCGGCCAGCGAGGCAAACAGGCCCTGTTCGATGAAGTCATGGGTCTCGTCGAAGGGGATCGAATATCCGGGATCTCGCCTGTTGAATTGCTGCTAAAGCCCGCGTTCGCGGCGCTGTGAGTTGTAGACGCTGGTGGCCCGGACGGATTCCGATTCATCGGTACCTCCTGAATCGCGAGCAGATAGCTACGAAGCGCGGCGCACGTCGTGTGCACCTACATCTGAGCGCCGCTTCGGAAGCCGCACCGTAAAGCGGGTATGTGGACTCGCGCGATCGAGAGCTAACTGGCCCATGTGCTCGACAACGATCTTATGGGAGATACTTAAGCCCAGCCCGGTCCCTTTACCTGCTGGTTTCGTCGTAAAAAATGGATCCAGGATTTTATCCGCGATCTCATCCGTGATACCGCGTCCGGAGTCGGTAATAGAGAGTTCAAAAAAGTCTCCGATCTCCTCGGCTGCCAGCTTTACCCAGCGTTCGGGGGCCTCCATTGCTGCGTCGTGGGCGTTCCCGAGAAGATTGAGGAGAACTTGGGAGATCTGAGAATCTCGGCATTCCAGCGACCACCCTGATGGAACCGGCTCGGTAATGAGTTTGACTGCATCTTTCTTGAAGCGGGCTTCGCACAACGCAAGGGTCTGCTCGATAAGATGGCCAAGTGGCACTACTCGAAAATCATCAAGAGAGGAGTCGCGAGAGAAGGTTTGCAATTCAGAAACGATCTTGGATATCCGATCCACACATAGTGAGAGTCGGCCCAGCTGAGGGGTTAAGGCTTCCTGAGAGATCACACCGGATATACTTGAGCGCTTTAATATCTCGGTGATCATCGAGATCGTTGAGACGGGATTGCGAATTTCATGCGCAATCCCCGCTGCTAGCTCGCCCAAGGTGGCCATTTTAGAGGCCCTCGCGAGCATAGCGCTCTGGGCGGCCTCCTTCTCACGGGCTTTTTGGCGAGCTATTACGCTGCTGAGTTGGTATCCTACCATTTCGAAGAGTCGGAGAATGCCGCCCTGGTTCGGGAGTTCCCGAGTTGTGAAAAACTCCATCACCGCGACCACGCAGCCTTCAAGGATAATCGGAACCGCCACACCCGTTAGGCGAGGAAAGGTGCGGATCGCCCTCATTCGCGCGAACCATCGGTAGTCTTTCACGTTCGAGATCCAGATAGCCCGACGCGATTGTAATGCTTGCCCGGGCAAGCCCTCGCCCTCTGCCAGCGAGAGACCGTCGCTCTCTGTTATCAAATCGTGAAACGTCTCGGGATTAGACAGATGCCATATCGAAGTAGAGACCAGGCGTGCCGATTCGATTGACTCTCGGATGAAGACATGTCCGACCTCCCAGTTAAGGGATTCGCAGATTACTCCTAAAGCTGTGGAATACGCCTGCTGCGGGTCTGGCAGATCGTACGTCTCGACGGTGAGGCGATGTACTAATCTGGCACTCGTATTCTCCCATTCGAGATTGCTCTTTGCAGCTTCTAAGCTCTTACGGGCTGCGCGTTGAGCCTGAGTAAAGATAAGAACATCAAAGACCGGATCGCCGATTGCGAAGTCGCCGAAATCGATGCCGAGATCCACCACATCCTCAATTCTGAGTAATACCGGTTGTAGGGCGAACAGAAAGCCGCGCGAGGGGCTTTTATACGAGACAACCTGTCCACGGAGGTCTAGCTTCGTGTCCCCCCGTTTCGAGAGGACTACGAGATCGCCGCACAGTTGGTCTGGTGAAAGACGCTCGGGGATGCATGTGGGTTGTGTAACAGCGAATTCCTCTAGGAAAGAACGGTCTGTTTGCAGAGAGGGGCACAGTTTTCGTACCGACCGTCCAAGAGCGAGTATGGTGCCAGAGGGATCCGTAACAAAACCGAATGGATGCAGAGCATCCAGGATTTGTTGGTCATCAACTATGGAACTCATGCCGTCCGGAGTGCGATGGAAAATGTGTCGTGATCTGATACCGGTTGTCGGCTGAGTGACTCGATCTGGGCATCCTCCCCATATTTTTCGGCTAATCCCTCCAGGAGGCCGACCACGAGATCTCCGAGGCCTGTGCGGTGGGAATAATAGTGAACTACTAAATTGTTCGGCGATGGTTCTTCAGTGACGAAGCGCGGTGGACGTAATGCTGGCATCATAGCTCCCATGTGCGCATGCATCCTATTGAGGTTTCGGAGGCACGTGCGGAAGTCGCGCCCAAACATCGCCATGATGTCCCCGTATCCTTGAGCTGCCGTAAATAAGATCCAGTGACGACCAAAACGTCGAAGTATCTCCGCTTGTTCAAGACCAAGATGCTTCGAGGCTGCCGCCACGAGAGCAAATGTTGTTTCATCGGGATATGGTTCTAGCGCATCGAACTCATCAACATCGAGAGCGGCGGTGGTACACACCGCTCGCCATAGAGACTCTCCTCCGGTGGTGTACACCAGGTCTTTTACAGCTTGATTAATGAGCCCGTACATACGCTCCAAACTCTCAAAAAGTAAGTCGTCCGAGGCTACCGTATATGGGTCCGAGAACCCACAATAAAGTGCGGTCAGATGAAGATCTGTGGTGGGTGTCTCAGCGCGGGTGTGTTGGCCTGGTGCGGTCAGAAAGCTTGTAGAATCATG
>JBIIYC010000096.1:0-9768 GCA_044347025.1 Bdellovibrionota bacterium | reverse complement strand
CGATTATATGGCGCTACAACAAGAGCAAGAGTTACATCGATACGATTTTGCGCTTGAGCAACTCTATGAAGGAAGAGCAGCAGGCGCCCTCCTCGACTCGATAATCAGAGCCCGTCCAAATCTGGACCAGACAGCGCTCCTACAACATCGATCCGGAGAGCAGAAACATCGCTATTGAGAAGTAGAGGATCAAACCTGCGACATCTACCAGGGTGGCTACAAATGGCGCAGACGAGGTAGCAGGGTCGAGATTCAATCGCTTTAGTACCAGTGGCAACATCGAGCCAGCCAAGGTACCAATCGTTACGACGCCGAGCAATGAGAACAGCACGGTCCAGGCGAGCAAGAGCCAGTGTTCTCCGTACACATCTGAGAACTGCGCCCAGATTACGATCCGGAAGAATCCAACCAATCCAAGCAATCCGCCCAACACGGCACCACACACGAGCTCTCGGCGGAATACTGTAAACCAATCACGGAGCCGAAGCTCTCCAACCGCGAGAGCGCGGATGATAAGAGTCGATGCCTGGCTACCTGAATTTCCACCACTTGAGATAATGAGTGGCACAAACAACGCCAACACAACGGCGCGTTGAATCTGATGTTCGTAGTGAGTCATCGCAGATGCAGTCAGCATCTCTCCCACGAAGAGCACGATTAACCAGCTTGCTCGCTTGCGAATGAGGGTCGCAATTGGAGTGCGACTATATGCATCTTCCAGCGCCTCACTACCTCCGAGTTTCTGGATATCCTCGGTAATCTCTTCTTCTTGAACATCCAAGATGTCATCGACCGTGACGATTCCGAGCAATACCCCCGCAGAATCGACGACCGGCAGCGTAGGACGGTTGTACTTTTTAAAGAGCTCCACCGCCTGCTCCTGATCGCTCTGCACCGAGAGGGCCTCGAACTTGTAGTTCATCAAGGAGGCAACCTCCTCATCAAGCGATGCGAGTAGGAGGTTCTTTACTGAAACTTCATCAACGAGCACTCCTTTGCCGTCAACCACGTAGAGGGTATCAAGAGAGTCACTCTCTCGTCCGTGCGCGCGAATATGATCGAGCACCTCACGAACCTTCCAGTCCTCATGAATGGTGAGAAAGTCCGGCGACATAAGTCGCCCAACACTCCCCTCGGGATAGCCGAGGAGTGTCAGCGCAATATCGCGCTCCTTCTTGGGAAGCAGAGCCAAAAGCTGCCGCGCTGCCTCCGCAGGGATCTCCTCCAAAAGTGCTGTTCGATCATCTGCCGCCATTTCGTCCAGCAGCCGCGCGGTCTGCCTGTCGCCCAGACCACTTAAAATGGTGCGTTGAAGGTCAACATCAAGCTCGGAAAATATCTCGGCAGCGATCTCGCGGGGCAGAATGCGGAAGATGAGAACCCGCTCCTCATCCGACAGGCTCACCAGGAGCTCTGCGATCTCCACCGGGGCACTATCAACGAGCGCGTCCCGTAGAGCGTGCAGCTCCCGTTCGGCTATCATCAATTGTACCTGCTCAAGTGAGATCATATCTGGTCAAACGTTTTAAGGATCGCCGGCAGTCTATCAATTATCATGAAGTGCCCACCACCCTTTACCTCGTGAAAAATGCTCCCCCTGATACCTTTTTGCAAAATAGTTGCCATCGAAACCGGCACATAGGTATCAGCGTCCCCATGCCAAATCGTGGTTGGCACCTGCACCTGCTCTAAAAGCCCCTGCCAGTCGCTAATCAGCAGCTCAAACTCAGTTACAGCTCCCGCCACCCCCTGACGGAGCGACTCACGGATGTTCTTCGCCAGGACGAGGCCAATGTCGCGGCGAGTGACGATCTCTTTATCGACCTGCGGAAGCAGAAGCCCGAACCACACCGATGCCGCCATCGGAAAGAGGCGCCAGATCTCGGCGATGATGCGGATAGAGAATCGCCCGATGGAGGGGCAGCGCCGCCCAATCTGCAACAACATCCGATTCGCCCCATTCATCTGTGCGAGCGCTTCGGCGCCGTTAATTGGTGCCATTCCGCTCACCACACTTAACATCGTAACCCGCTCTCTGAGCAGGGCAGCTGCGGCTACGGCTGTGGGGGTTCCGCCGGAAACCCCTAGAATTCCGAATCGTGCCACCCCAAGGTGGTCCGCCACCAAGGCGACATCCCCAGCCCAGTCCTCAAATCGACGCCCTGGATACCAGTCCGACCCACCAAATCCCGGGCGGTCCAACGCCACGATCGTAAGCCCCACCCCTAACGCCTCGCGATGTGCCACCGCTGCCTCAATCCGACTCGCGGGAAAGCCGTGGCTGTAAAAGATCGTGTTCTTAAAGTCGCGCGCACCCAAAATACTGCACGTTACTCCGCGACCATCGGCGTGGTGGACCTTCAACTCATGGGCTCGTACGTTCTCATGTTTTGTCACTGGTGCCGCTCGTACGCCATTACTCGATACTGCTCCACCATTCGGTGGGTGTTAAAAAACGAGCCGTTTAATGCGATTGCATTTCGCATGACCTCAGCCCACGCATTTGGTGATTTGTAAAAACAGGGAAGCACATGGTGCTCTAGTTGATGATAGAGCGCCTCAGCATCGGCGCTATCCTGCTCGGCCGCCGAGGTCCCTCCATCGTTTAGAGCACTACGAACTACCCAACCCGTCACTCCTTGAATCCCCCCTTCGAGCCACCATCCGTCAGCGACGCTCAAACTCGGAATTCCATTGAGGGCACACTTCATACCACTTGTTCCCGATGCCTCAAGGGGTGCTCGTGGGGTATTAAGCCAGAGATCCACACCACTCACGATAGAGGCTGCAAGCTCTACCTCGTAATTGGGGAGAAATGCGATACGAATACGATCTCCGGATATATTCGCCACTTCGTGCAACTCGCGAATAATGTGTTTCCCCGATTCATCCTTTGGATGAGCCTTGCCAGCAAAAATCAAGTTAATAGACCCGTACTGCTCGGCGATGTGGCGAAGCCGGTTGAGGTCCCGAAAGAGCAGAAGCGGGCGCTTGTACTCCGTGGCGCGGCGCGCGAATCCTATAACAATGCCTGAACCTCCGAATGGCATGCCGAATCGAACCTGCAAGAGGTGGAGCAGTGATTCTCTCGCCTCTTTGTGTGCCTGCTGAATATCCTCCAACGGGATGAGTGTTGCCTGCCGAAGCTGCTCATTTCGTAGTCGCCAACCCGGCACATACGAGTCAAATAACCGCGCAAATGATGGAGCGACCCAGCGACTGGCGTGCACGCCGTTTGTAATCGCCAGCACCTCCGACTCAGGAAACATCGCTCTCGTGACATCTCTATGTTTACGAGATACCGCATTGACCGTGCCTGAGAAACGCATCGCAAGCTTCGTCATATTGAGTGAGTCGTGCTCAATCAGGGGCTTTGCCTTTCGGAAATAATCCGGTGCAAGTGTCCGCTCAAGGATATCGAGGGGAAAGACATCGTGACCTGCTGGTATCGGCGTGTGCGTTGTAAATACACATCGATCGCGCACAGCTGCAATTTCACGCTCCTGGATCGTTGGCCAATCTATCGGAATCAGCTCTAGTAGCAGAAATGCCGCGTGCCCCTCATTCATGTGATGGACCATCGACACTGGATATCCCAACGCGCGGAGCATTCGCACGCCCCCCACTCCAAGAATGAGCTCCTGCAGCACCCGAAGCTGAAGATCTCCCCCATACAATCGATCGGTAATCCTACGATCGTCTGCCGTGTTGTCGACAAGGTCCGTATCGAGGAACAGGATCGGAACGCCGTGCCCCGAAACCCCTTTTTCAACTCTCCGCCATGCTTGGACGCGAATCATACGGTCACGAAGTGGCACCTCGACAACCTGCTCACATCGCTCAAGGTGCCCCGCGGGGTCCCACTGCTCGGGGGCATCGACCTGCTCGCCGAAGGTGTTAATCGTTTGGCGTACGTACCCTTTGCGGTGGATTAAGGTAACAGCCACCATCGGAATGGCGAGATCCGCCGCGGCGCGGATTGTATCCCCCGCCAGGACCCCCAAGCCCCCCGAATAGGTCGGCAGGAGGGGATCAATAGCGATCTCCATCGAAAAATAGGCGACGGGACGAGTCATAACATGCCTTTAGGGATAGTTACCTCGGTTATAGCAGCCCCAGCAGAGCCCCGAAACCGATGATCCGCAGGGCTCGCCGTGGTAGGCTCCCCGCACTATGAAGAGCGCCCTACTCATTACGAGCCTCATGTGTGAGGCATCCCCACTCATCGACGCATGGGGACTCAAACTAAGCCGCGAAGGCGATGTGGGAGACCGCTTTCAACTGTTTCGCTCAAACAACCTCTACCTAGGGATCTCGGGCATCGGCAAGCTTCGGTCCGCCGTTGCCACATCAGCCCTGATCACACATCTGCTGCACCACCACGAGTCGCTGGTTGCGGTAAATGTCGGCATCGCTGGAGCTCCGGCGAACCTGGCCCCACGCGGCACTCTCGCTCTGATTCATAAAGTGCGCGACGTCTCGTCACATTCTCGGATGTACCCCGATGTGTTGCTGAAACACCCCGCCCTGGAGTGCGCTCTCGATACCTACGATCACCCCGTCACAACTCCACCCACGAACGCGGCCCTCGTTGACATGGAGTGTTCAGGATTTATGCAAGCAGCAACAACGCTTCTTCCGCCAAGCGCTGTAGCTGCACTTAAAATCGTGTCGGACCACTGTGATGGAACTCGGATCACTCCGCAGGAGGCTTCCGCTCTTGTGGCACCCCACGCCGATACTATCCTTGGAATCATTGACTCCCTCCGAAGCGATCTTCCTGACCCAGCACAGCTAACCCGCGACGAACACACATTCATCGACGAGGTAGCTACTCACGCTCGACTCTCAGCCACACAAAAGATCGAACTTCTCCGACGACTCCGCGCGAAGAAGGCACAAGGAGAGTCATTTACGGACCTGTTACGCGAGCTCCTCACGCATCCCATCGAAACCAAGGATGATAGACGGATTCTGTATCAAGCCCTCCTCAAGACTCTCGATGGAGATTCCCTACCATGAGCACGCTACCACTATTTTCGCACATCTACATCGAGGATTCCGCGCGACGATACCCGCTCACCGAAAAGATTGTGCAGCGTTTTCACAAAGCCGTGCAGGTCTCAATCAATAATTACAAAGAGGTATTCAACCGTCCGCGTCAACGGTGGGATCATCAACAACAGTCGATCAAACTCATCCTCGCTGTGCGGGAGGATGCGTTTCTCTATCCCGGGAGCCCCTTTGTTCCCAACTACGACCACAACCGTTTTTTCTATACCACGCCGATATTGAACTGTATCTACGGATGCGAATACTGCTATCTGCAGGGACTTCTCTCCTCAGCCAATATGGTCGTGTTCGTAAACGATACCGACTTTATCGCTGCAGCGGAAACGCAACTAGGAAACTCGGAACCTGCATATCTCTGCATCTCGTACGACACCGATCTGTTAGCGATTGAAGACCTCTTCGGATACTGCGCAACATGGATTGAATACGCGCGCGCTCACCCAAACGTGACCGTTGAGATCAGAACAAAAAGCGCCAACATCAAAGCACTACGGGGCATAGAGCCACCGTCAAACGTTATCCTGGCCTGGACCCTTTCGCCTGAGAATATCATTCAACGCTTCGAGCATAAGACTCCATCACTCGATGCGCGTCTTGGCGCAGTCGCTACCGCCCAGGAGCTGGGGTGGAGCGTACGGCTCTGCTTCGACCCAATCCTGCGCGTTCAGGATTGGCAAACTCAGTACGCTACCCTCGTGCACACCACCTTTGCCCGCGTGTCGGCGGAGAAGGTCCTCGATGTTTCAGTTGGGGTATTCCGAATTAACAGTGGATACCTGCGACAGATGCAGGATCGTCGCCCGACCTCAAAGCTCGTCACGTATCCATACACCGTTGAAAACGGGGCTGCCTCCTATACCCCCGATGAACGTGCTGAACTCGTAGATTTTGTATCCCATAACGTCCGTCAATTCGTTTCCGAGGAGAAGATATGTCCCGTCCCGTGGCAGTCGTAACAGGATCTAGTTCGGGTATCGGCAGGGCTATCACCGAGATCCTTCTGGAGAACAACTGGCGCGTATGCGGCGTCAGTCGTCGCACTAGCTCATTTAATTCTCCGCACTACACGCACGCCTCCGCTGATCTCTCGGATTCACAGCAGGTCGCCGATGTGGCAACTCAGATTACGCGCGAGAATCCCGCGATTCACGCCTTAATTAACAACGCGGGAGTGGGTCATTTTGCGCCGCATGAGGAGCTTTCCCTTACTCAGATTACTGACCTTGTCTCTGTAAATCTCCTAGCCCCACTGATCCTCTCGAAGCTCTTGCTTCGTCCGCTTAAAGAGACCCACGGGCATCTAATCAACATTAGCTCCTTCTCTGCCCTCGAAAGCAGCAGCTTTGGTGCTGCATACGCGGCGACCAAAGCGGGGCTCAAGCACTTTGGAGATTCACTTTTTGAGGAGTGTCGAAAAAGCGGCCTTCGAGTCACCACGATCTCACCGGACATCACCCGCACCCCGTTCTATGACGAGCTCTCATTCGCACCTGAAGATGATGAAGCTGCAGCCATTACCCCAGAGTGCATAGCGCACACCGTTCTGCAGATCCTCACGCAGCGCAGCGGCACAGTCACTACGCACGTTGCGATGCGGCCACAGCGATTATTTCTGAAGAAGCGGCCACGGGGATAGCACTGGCCCAGGGCCTTGCGGTCTCTGGTCGGGTGGTAGCTAACACCGCTCTGTTGGAAGCCCTACCACTACCAGCTGATTAACCACTTCATCTGCGTGCGCACGATCCCGCACTTCAAGCATCACGGTAATCTCTACATGCCCTGGGAGTCGTGCATAGAAGCGGTCGTGCATCACCTGCAATACATTAGCACCCTGACCAGCGATAATGCCTGTGATTGTGTGGAGCATTCCAGGTTTGTCTGGGAGCATGACCCGCACACGAAGCAATCGCCCCCGCTCAGCCATGTCGTGCTCAATTAACCGTGTGAGGAGATTCGTATCTATGTTGCTACCACACACCATTACAACCGGCTTCTGGTAGCGCGCTGGAAGATGCCCTTCAATGAGTCCAGCAAAACCGGCGGCTCCGGCCCCCTCGACGACCGCATGCTCGTGCTCAAGCAACATAATGATCGCTCGAGCGATCGACTCCTCTGACACCGCGGCAAGATGATCAAGACACTGATCCAAAATCGGACCCGTCACCTTGCCGATCGTTTTTACTGCAATACCATCGGCTATCGTCATCGGCACGATTGCCGTCGATTTCGTCTGTTGGTTTTTTCGCAACTGTACGGCCCACTGAGAGCAGATACCGAGCACGTACACATCGGGGCGTTTTGCTTTAATCGCTGCCGCAATTCCCGCCGCATAGCCTCCACCACCCACCGGGATCACCACCGAATCAAAATCATCGAGCTGATCCAGCACCTCCAGTCCAGCCACCCCCTGGCCATGCACGATCCACTCATGATCGTAGGGGGGAATATAGGTAAACCCCTCCTTCGCGGAGATCTCCGCTGCATATTCAAGACACTCGTAGAGATTTGCTTTATGGCTGATGTGTGCGCCTAATTTTCGGCACGATTCAACTTTTACCAAAGGCGCCAAGGTCGGCATCACAAGGTGACACGGCACATGTAACCGGTGGGCGTGGTAGCTCAGCGCCAGTGCATGGTTTCCAGCACTGGCGGCGCACACGCCACGCTCTAGCTGCCCCGGGTCGAGACTCAACAGGAAGTTCAGCGCACCACGCTCCTTAAACGAACCAGTGCGAAGCTTATTGTCCCACTTTATATGGATGCTGCGTTTGAATTCATCGGAGAGACTCAACGCATGCGTCAGCGGAGTAACCGGGAGATACGGAGCGATTCGCGCACGTGCTGACTCAATCTGAGCCACGAGAGGAGCAAGAGAGCCCATATCTTCTCAGGGTACGGAAAATTCGCAGCGAGTGCCAGCGATATTTTATGCATCGATCCAAGGGTATGATTTCTCTATGGGGGTCATCGACGGAATTAGTGGGTAGTAGCGGGGCAGAGCTACGGCATAACCCGCTTAGTTTCCAGCTAAAAACGAGGTTATTACGTTCACGTGCTCGTGCGCGTGCACGTGAACGGCTCGATATCATCAAAAAGCACCCACTAAAAACGGCGAAGACCCCTTTATGGCGAGATAGTGAAAAATGCCTGTCTTCGACGCCATGAAAGGTTCAATTCAAGCGGCATAACATTGACTATCAGATCACGAGAGCGTACCCAGACTAGCGACGCTTCCAGCCGCCCTACTGACCTCCTCCGTGACACTGCCTCCCTTTGCCCACATCCCAAACCACGCTAGACTCAAGCCGCTATGCGTAGGCATGACCTTATTATTATCGGCGGTGGGATATCGGGGCTCGGCGTAGCAGCTGCGGCAACGGCTCGTGGCATGCGTCCTCTTGTCCTCGAGGCGGGGCGCTGCGTCATGGCGACCTCACACAACTCCCTCAGGATCATTCACGGAGGATTTCGCTACCTTCAAAACCTCCACATCCCCAGAGTCCTTCGCTCGTTACGTGATCAGAGCTATGTCTTTGAGGCGTTTCGCGAAGCCGTAGAGCCCCTTCCGTGCCTTATGCCTCTGGCACCTCGCGGCCTCAAGAGCAAACTCCCGGTGTCCGCTGCTGCGCTCACGTATGGAGCCATTATGAAGCTCTCTGGCTCTCCTATCCCGACCCCAACTATTATTTCAGCAGCCGAGGTTGCCGCGCTGGTCCCAGCACTCTCCTCACAGGCTCGATACGGCGCACTGTGTTGGTACGATGTGATCATGACTAAACCTGAGCTGCTCGCGCAACGACTGGTAGAGGAGGTATCTACAGCAGGCACCGAGATTCGTGAGCACACACGGGTGCGCGCGGTATCGGAGCAGGGAAAGGAGTTTCAGATAACAACAGAATCGGGTGAAAACTTCACTACCACACACGTTGTGAGCACGCTGGGGCCCTGGCTCGATTCCGTGACTATCCCTTCGCATCTCAAAGGGCTTCGCCCGCTGTGGTGCAAAGGATTTAATATCACCATCTCACGCCAGATTCATCCGACCCACGCCATCGGCATTCAGAGCTCCGATGGTCGCCTCTTCTTCTGCGTCCCTCGGGGTACCGGCACCGCAATCGGCACGTGGTATGTCCCGCTCACAAGCCCGCTCGGCACCACAGACTCACAAGCCCTCTCGGCCACAGAGAAAGAGCTAGCCACCTTTGTCGACTCATTCAACGCGGCGTTTCCAGAAGCGGCGATTACCTCAAAGGATATCTCGCATGTTGATGTCGGAGTTCTTCCCATGAAGTATGAGAGCGAAACGGGCCCCTGTCTGTACGGGAGCGAGATCATACATGCGACTTCAGGATACGTTGAAGTGCTGAGCACCAAATACACCACCTTTCGCTCACAGGGTCGCGCCGCTGTAAAGGCGTTGAATACCTGCGGGTAACGTACAATTGGGAGGGTCGGCGTGTCGCCGACCGTTCGTTACACACACGGATTATGCCCGCGACCGAAGGTGGCATTCGTTCGCGACATTACCGGCCGGCAACATGCCGGCCCTCCCTATGTTTGTATTTCGCCGATGCGCATGCGCCATTCCTTAAAGTCATGACCGACCGGCACGATACCGGTGATCCCCGCGCCATTGGGAGGGTCGGCGTGTCGCCGACCGTTAGTTACGCATACGGATAATGCCCGCGGCCGAAG
>JBIIYC010000275.1:0-2848 GCA_044347025.1 Bdellovibrionota bacterium | reverse complement strand
GATGTCAGTGTGAAGGAGTTCGGTCGTCAGCTCTCAGTCGCGAGCGAAATGCAAACCGAGGAGTTGCGGGGTGAGTTGCGTGTCATAGCGCGTCTTCTCGCTGGGCCAACGCCGGGAAAGACTGAGGTTATTGCACGCTCAGAGGAGAGAGCATGAGTTACGCCTCACGTCGCGCTAAACATCGAGTGTTCGATATCTGGCCGGGGTACGTCGATGCATTGTCATCGATGCTCATGATGATTGCCTTGGTGTTGATGGTGATGGTCGCAGCGCAGTTCTACCTCTCAAACGCGATCAATACGAAAGATATCGCCATCGACGAGCTATCATTGAAGCTACAGGCTTTGGCGGACTCGCTTGCTTTTGAGCAGACAACATCAAAAACACTCAAGGCTCGTAATATTGAGCTTGAGGATTCATATCAAAAAACGATCACTGAGGTGGGTAGTCTTCGCCTGGCTGTGAGCGAAAAAGAAAAGGCGCTTGCACTTGAGCAGAGTTCTGCGGTGGCTATCAAGGCGCGGAATGTTGAATTAGAGGATTCATACAAGAAAACGAGCGCCGAGCTCGGCACTCTGCGAACAACTCTCAGTGAGAGAGAGAAGGCACTCGCCCACGAGCAGAACACAACGGCGGGTCTAAAGGTTCGAAACGCTGAGTTGGAGCAGATATCTCAAAAAACGAAAACAGAGAACACCGGATTGCGAGCTTCCCTTACTGAGAGAGAAAAGACACTCGCCCTGGAGCAGAACTCCGCCAAGACCCTTAAAGCTCGCAATGCGGATCTTGAGAAAATTAATCAGAAGACCACAGCGGAGTTAGCAGCGTTACGGGCTGCAATCGCCGAGAAAGAGAAGACCCTCGCTGTTCTCACGCGGGACAAAGGCACGAGCGATACCGAGCTTTCTCGATCCAAGAATAATGCACGCACACTCACCGGGCAGCTTGAGTCGCTTGCAGGGCAGATCGAAGCCCTCAACAAGAAGCTTGCGCTGCTTACCGCAGATCTGAGCTCAGCTAAAACGAACTTGGCTGACAAAGATAAAAAGATAACGGACCTCGACCAGAGATTGAAGTTAGCTCTCGCACAAAAAGTTGAGGAGCTCGCTGATTATCGCTCGGAGTTCTTCGGAAAATTAAAGAAAGCCTTGAGTAATAGGCCAGAGATTCGCGTAGTTGGTGACCGATTCGTGTTCCAGTCAGAGGTTCTATTTCCCTCAGGGTCTGCCGACCTTGAAGAGGGTGGTAAGCAGGAGCTCGTGAAGATCGCTGACACCTTAAAGGAGATGTCGAGATCGATCCCCAAAGAGGTCAACTGGATCTTAACCGTGGTTGGTCATACCGACAAACGCCCGATTAATACGCCGCTCTTCCGATCTAACTGGGAGCTCTCCTCCGCGCGCGCAATCTCTGTTGTGAAGTTCCTTGCTGACGCGGGTATTCCGCCTGAGAGACTCGCTGCGACTGGGTACGGTGAATATCAGCCGATCGATGACGGGACGTCGGACGAGGCACTCGCAAAGAATAGGCGTATTGAGCTCAAGTTCAATCAGAAATAGCGACGCGATATTGGCAACGAGAGTACCGCGCCTAGAATGTTAGCAGCTCAGTGAGCGATGCAATGACATCGTCGGTTTGAGGCAACACTGCATCTTCCAGAATTGGGCAGTGAGGTACCGCTGCTGCGTATTTCATTCCTACTCGTTTGACCGGCGCATCGAGATAGGTGAAGCAGCTCTCTGCGATTTGAGCTGCAATCTCGGAGCCGAAGCCACCGAAGAGAAGATCCTCGTGCGCCACCAACACGCGGCCCGTTCGACGAACGCTTTCAAAGATATGGTCAATGTCGAGCGGTACGATCGTACGAATATCGATAACCTCGACTGAATATCCCTGTGTCTCTAATTGCTGTGCCGCCAGGACGCTCTTGTGAACGAGCGCTCCCCAGGTCACAATCGTAGCATGCTGCCCGTTTCGTACCGTGCGAGCCTTTCCGATCGGAACAAGGTGGTTGGAATCGCCCTCGGGGCCTTTTGCGTATACCTGCCGATAGAGCCCCTTGTGTTCGAGAAAGAGTACCGGATCCTCAGCGCGGATGGAGGCCTTGAGGAGTCCCTTGGCATCGGTAGCGTTTGATGGGTACACCACGAATACCCCAGGGAAGTGTGCGAAGGTCGCCTCGATATTCTGAGAGTGATACGCGCCACCACGAATGTATCCACCTACCGGGATTCGGAGCACGGCGGGGCACGAGAAGTCGCCTGCAGATCGGTAATGGAACATCGCTAATTCGTTCCTGATCTGATTAGCGCCTGTCCAGACATAATCGCCGAACTGAATCTCTGCGACAGGCTTCATACCGCGGGTCGCCAGCCCGATCGAGGCTCCGACGATGGAGCTCTCCGCGAGTTGGCTATTGAAGACCCGGGTTTCTCCATATTTCGCGGTCAGTCCCGTTGTTACAGTGAATACTCCACCCTTTCCGCCGGCTACATCTTCCCCGAAAATACACATGTCCGGGTTGCGGGCCATCTCTTCGTCGAGCGCGTGGTTGAGAGCGTCGACGATAAATACATCGTCTCCGTGTGCCGGTTCCTCGGTGAGGCCATCCCATGGCTTTGGATTTTTGAATGTGTGATGGGTCGCTGTTGCTGGATCTGGATCGGGGGTACGTTCGGCAGCTTCAGCTGCATCGTCCACAAGCCGCTTCAAGAGAGCATTGAGATCTTCAATCTCTTTCTCGGAAAGTATTCGGCGCTTTGTGATGAGCTCTCGAGCGTGCTTAATTGGGCATCGGCGATGCTCTTTGGCGATGTCATCTTTTGAACGGTATTTCAGGTGATTGTCG
>JBIIYC010000274.1:0-2851 GCA_044347025.1 Bdellovibrionota bacterium | reverse complement strand
TGGGGAGTCTCGATGGAGACGCGAAGTCGCTCTCAGACGTTAGAACGAGAGATCCGCACGGCCCCCGAGGATATGCTTTCACCGCCTCTCATCCGGATATCCTCTTTTGGAATCGTTCGTTTACGGCCCTGCTCAGTATCGGGGTGGTCGCCCTTACCTTTGCTATCTCGCTTCAAGTGGGATTATCACTTGGGTGTGCTGTTTTTGCCGCTATCATTCCTGCACTGTCGCCAGAGATTCTCAAACAGTCATTTGTCGTCACTGGCGATATCGTAGTTGTGTTTCTGTGTCTGGCATGCACGTCATCGAGCCTGCAGGCCTTGCGTTCGAGATCTCGAGTGTCGTTGATCGCATGTGGACTGATCGCGGGTGCGGCGGTCGCTGCCAGCTATAACGTTCTGATGGTAGTGGCCCTACCTATTCTTGCTGCGCTACTCAGTCACCGCACTGTATCCACCATTTCGCTCCCGCTCTCAGCTACGATCGTCGGCTTCTTCTTCGCATCTCCCTATGCTCTGGTGGTGCCGGGGCAGGTAGTTTCCGCAATAATTGGATCGATATACCCGGGGGAGGCGCTGAGTAATCAGTCCATTGGGGCCTCCCTGGCGGTGCTGTTCGGCTGGCTTGCCGTTGATGCGGTGGGAGTTATTGCGAGTGGTTTGGCTCTTGGTAGCATCTTGTACTTCGCCCGAACCTTCGATCGTAGGATATTGCTTTTTTTGACATTCCCGGTCGTGTACTTGGGTGTAGCTCTGCACGGCGGGGAAATAGGGGCGTCTCAGATGCTTTTGTTGATTCCCTACGTCGCGATTACGGCTGCCAGTGGGCTCGCCCGGCTGGTGGCGGTTTCAGAAGCTGAGGTTGTTCGCCAAAGCGTGATTCCTGCTCTTGCCTCGCTAGCGGTGATACAGCTTGGAAGTCTTGCCACACTCGTAGTGCGGCATGAGAAAAAAGTGGATTCGCGGGATGTTCTAGCAGCGTTTATTCGCGAGGGGCGGATAGCTGGTGGGGATGTCGCCATCGATGCGACGCTTCAAGTTCCAGTGTGGCTTGTTAATCAGTCGAGTATCGAGACGTTCGATCCAAGAGCTGTGTCGAGCACAACCTTGGCGCAGTCGGGATACCGATACGTTGTAGCGCGTCCTTCAAGCGCGATAGCGGCTGATGGGCGTGTACTTGAACTTGTCGACCGGATTCCGGGCGCTCTGCAGGAACAAGAGGCCCCAGATTCGCCAGCGATTGGGATCTATCGTGTTCGTGATGAGTTGCAGGAGGTTGGCGTGCTTGGCACCGCTCAGGTCGTTGCGCTCGCCCCAGCTGAGACAGCTCATGGATCGTCCTGTGCCTCGGGTGACTCGGACTACTGTTGGATTACCGCCCGTCGTGCGCGGGTATCGCTCCTCAGAGCTCCAGGCGAAGGCAAGAATATATCACTTTCTGTAATGACCCCCTGGCGGGGGCAGAAGCTGGTGGTATCGACGGAATCCGGCACTGAGTTATGGTCGGGCTCCCTAGTCCAGGATGGGGTATGGTCCGAGATAACATTTCCTATTCCTCCAGGGGCTACAACTCTCGCCGTCGAAGTGTCCGAGGTTCATGCCGATCCATCGATCGGGAGCGAAGTCCCTGCGCGTCGGATCGGAGTAGCGATTCGCACCCTTCGATACGTCGATGGAGCGCGCGTGGAGCGAGGACAGACCGATGGTGGGGCCTTACGCGTGTATCCCGCGGCTCTTCAAGCCTCAATCCAGGATGCTTTCACGATGGAGGTTGAAGGTATCAGCGATAATATAGCAAGCGTCTCCGGCGAGATTCGAATCGAGAACGCTCAAGGTGGAAGCTTAGTTGATTCGGCTCCGGCGCCACAGGAGGGCCTCGGTGAAACGGCAGTCCAGGAGCCTTCGCTCGATGAGCACGGGGCTGCCCGTGCCATTCGAGCTCGGTTTCTTGATGCCATCAGGGCATCGATTGAGGAATCTGGAGGCGCTACCTACGGCGGGGAGGGGGAGAGCAATTAAAGTAGGTCGTCAGCGTTCAAGCGCAAGCCACCATCCCACGCACGTCGCTAAGCCGAACCTTACCCCTTCAATTGCGCATACGCAGCCTCACCTATGCGGTGGATCGCTTGGTGTGCCTGAGGCGAAAAGGGTGCGCCGAAGCTCAATCGGAAGAAGCGCTTCGCCTCTCGATCGTTTCCGAAGAGGATACCCGGAGTCAGTCCGGTACGCTTCGAGGCGAGAGAGTGAAAGAGCGCGGTTGTATCTGCCCCTCGAGGGAGCTCAATCCAGAGGAGGAAGCCTCCCTGGGGGCGTGTGATTCGAGAACCCGCGGGTAGTGCTTGATGAAGAGCGGAGTGGTAGAGCTCCGCGTTTGCTGAGAGCTTCTTGCTCATAAGCATGCGATGCCGCTTCAGCCCCTCGCAGGATAGGAATTCAGCGACCACCTCCTGTGGTAGAACCGGGGAAGCGATCGACTCAAGGAAGCGGGCCTGTTCGATTGCAGGCCTCAATGCTCGAGAGATGGACCAGCCGACCCGAAGTCCTGGTCCGAGTACTTTACTCACGGAGCTGCAGTGAATAACCCGGTCCTTTCGATCAAGAGCGAGCAGAGGAGGTGGGCGATCCCCACTGAATGCGAGATCGCCATACACATCATCCTCGATAATGAGGGTGTCGTGTCGCTCGGCGAGTCGCAAGAGCTTTTCTTTTGCACTGATAGACAGGAGTGAGCCGGTAGGATTGTGAAAGTTAGGTATGATAACGAGCGCTTTGATAGCATGCGAGCGGAGAACGCTCTCGAGTCGCACAAGATCGATCCCCTCGTGCGGAATGTGCGGAACTGTACTGACTCG
>JBIIYC010000091.1:0-10354 GCA_044347025.1 Bdellovibrionota bacterium | reverse complement strand
TCCGATGACCGAAATGACGGTAATTATCGAGATAAAGGCCTCGGCGCGTTTGCTCCATAGATATCGAAGCGCGATCTTTTTAGAAAATCCCCAGGTGGCCATCGGCCGAACGATAGCCATCTGTGCGCACTACGTCAATCAATTCCAGAACGATTTTACGGTTTTAGGACGCATGTCCACGCGACGTTCGGCCGCGATGCGCACTACTAAAACGTTGTGAGCGGGAGCGGTGCGTCGGGTGCGTCCGAGATTATTCCGAACGCACCGTTTTGGCCTCGCAGACTGACTCGATTATTCTTTACTCAGGCCCAAACATCACACAACTTTACACCCTAGCCCGGCATCTAAATATATGGTTTTCTTTATCTGCCGGCTCGCCCCGGCGGCACCACTCTCGGTGTAACGTGAGAGTTTCTCCCTGAGCACTATGCGCCTTCTCCGAATTGTAATGCTTGGTGTGCTGATGCTAACGGTAGCATCCGGATTCACTGTGCGCCGCGCGTCAGCTCAGACAAGTTCTGCCCCGGATACCCATACCATGTCGCCGGACCCGGTCGGAGCAGCAACGCTCTCCCATATTGACGGGCACACCACAATCGCCAATACAGCCGCAAACTCCTCTCCCGCTCCCTGGACTCCCCCGCCACTCAAACCCGGGAAAAAGTACATCCGATCGATAAAGATTAAGGTGGGCGAAATCTTCGAAGAGAAGGCTGGAATGTTCTACAGCGTCGCTAACAGCCTAAAAATATCTACCCGTGAGAGCGTTATTCGAACGGAGATATTGTTCAAGGAGGGAGACCCATACGATCCCTACCTGATTCGCCAAACCGCCAGAAATCTCCGTCTACAACGATACCTTCGTGACATCAAGGTGATACCCACCTTTGACGGTGATGCGGTTGACGTCACTGTGTCCGCCCGAGATGCCTGGACTCTCATTCCATACCTCTCCTACTCCTCTGGCACCGGACAGAACAACCGAGGTATCGGGATTACCGAGGGAAACGTCGCTGGAACCGCAGCCCGCGTCGACACACGGTATCAAGAGCAGGAGTCGCGTAAGAGTTACGGCGTCAATTACTACGATCCTCAATTCCTGGGCACGCGGAAGAACCTCCAACTTGGGGCGGCAGATCGATCGGATGGTCGGGTCTATCACGCAGGCGCGGCCCTTCCCTTCCGCAGCTTGATGCAGCGGGATGCATGGTCGCTGGACTACTCGAAGCAGGACACGATCGGCCGTCTCTTCAACGCGGGTACGGAATCGTACATCTTTCGGCAGCGTCTCGACGACTTTAGCGCGCTCTATACATTCGCCGGCCCCTCTCAATTCCCTGCTGCGGCGGACGACCCATACACCGGCATTTACAAGGGACAAACCGTCCTCTCGCAGCGTTACTCGGTCGGTTACAGCTACCAAGGGGCAGATTTCTCCCAAGCGGACCTCCAGGATTACGAAGATCTAAACCTCGATCCCACGAAGGTAAGCAACAATCCTGCCGACCTCCCGTCGAACCGTCGCTTCAGTGGGCCAACGGTTCAATACCAGAACATCAATCCTCAGTTCATATCGATGAACTACATCGACCGTTTCGACCGAGTTGAGGACTACAATTTGGGCGATGAATCCCTCGTGAGCGGTCAGTTCTCGCCGCGCAGCCTCGGCTCCCTCGATAATAGCTTTATCTTTAACGGTAACCGCAGCAAGGGATGGCGCTACAGTGAGAAGTCCTTCCTTCGCGGAGAAGTGGGAGGTGCTACTCGCCTCGATCAGACGAATTTGGCCAACACGCTCCTCCGCGCGGAGGCCAAATACTACAACGTCATGGGAGATTGGTTTGTAGGGGATCGATTCCTTGGTAGGCACACCTTCGCCAGCCAGTTCTTCCTCGACTTCGGGGAAAAGCTCGACAAGGACCGGCAACTCACGATCGGTGCTGACAATGCGCTCCGCGGATACGAAACGAACTCATTTGAGGGAGACAAGCGAATTGCGTTGAACCTTGAGGAGCGCACCCACCTAACCGACGATATATTTCAGCTGGTGAGTCTCGGTACCGCGGTCTTTCTCGATGTCGGCGGCGCGACACGTGACGATCTTTACGCCCTCGTTTCGGACGATCTCTATGGTGATGTAGGCTTCGGGTTCCGCTTCTGCTTTCCCCGCGCCTCAGGAGGCGGAGTTGTCCGTATGGACATCGCAGTCCCCCTGCGCGATGGGCCAGATGGCAGTAAGGCGGGTGAACCTCGTGTCATATTCGCCGCTGGCCAGCTTTTTGGTGCCCGTCTGCGCAGCGATCTCGTCGGTGCCGAGAACGCCGCCGCCGGAATCGGCTTCGACAGGTAACATCCCAGCTGAGGGGTTCTTCCGCACGCTGAAAGCTCGGCAAGATCAGATATTTAACCAACTTTCTTAAGAATGTGCCCTTTGGTAAACTCCCTGAGTTCTTTTCCGCTCACACCAAGGACGAGTGAACTGAGAGCCACGGATGGTAAACGCAAACGTATCCCCGATTGCACGCTCTATACTTCTTGCGCTTGTGGCGCTTGTCCCCTGCTCTATTGTGGTAGCTGAAAGCCGAAACGCCCGCTACCTCGGAGGCACGCTGGCCGGCACCGCACCTTCGGATACAGCACGATTCGCCCTGCAAACCCCATACGGCCGTGAGACTTTTGAGTTTTCCACTGCCACACAGACGACCGACGGGATAATCCATTACCACGGCACAACGTACCGTCGAGGAGCCACACTCGGGCGATCCAAAGCAGCTCTGTCCTTAGATAACGGAGCTGCCCACGTCTTCTTTACCTCCCGTCGCACCGGGAGACCGATGGCGGCAACCTTCTCGGTGGCGAAGGGAGTGGTCAGCAATGTTCGTATATCCAAACCCAACCGGTTCTCTATCCTGCCCTGCGGGCATGCCGACCATTCGGTATTCGAGCCCCTTGCCGCCAAAGGCCTCGGCATGTACGGACTGCGCACAGCGGCCGGCATTGTATCTTCCTCGGGCCAGACAAATTCTCAGAAGTTCGCTCCGCCGCGAATACTCGAGGTCGGCCTCTACGCGGATGCACAATTCACGGACATCCACGGCTCATCGACTAATCGGTATATGCAAGCGACGATGAACGCGGTCGACCTTCTCTACATGAACGAGCTCGGTATCCGAGTAAAGACGAGAACGGCCCGGATCGCGAAGGCGCGGCCGCAATCTGGGCAAAACTACCGACCGGAGCAGGTCTTGGAGGACTTTCGTCGTAAGCAGTTAGACAGGTCCCGAAGCACCGACCTCCATCACCTCTTTACAGGAAAGCTCTTCACCGACACCACAATCGGACTTGCCTACGTAGCGGCGGCGTGTGCCGCCGGGGGCGAATACGCGGTCGGCTTGTCTCGCTCCGTTAAGCCAGCGCTCCAACCTCTCGTCGCAGCCCACGAACTCGCCCATGGACTGAGCGCAGTTCATGACTCCACCCCATTATCCATAATGAACCCAGCAGTCTCGGCTGCGAACACTACCGTCTCAGAGACCGCGCGGGCAGACATCTATCAGTTCGTTTCCGAGGCCGGCTCGTGCATCAAGCCAGACAATACCCCGGCGGTAACCCTCTCGCTTTCCACTGCAGATAGTATGTTTACGGCAGACGTCGGTATTCAGACTTGGAGCCTCGGGGCCTGCACGGTGGCGCTCCAGGCTCAGGTGGCAAGCAGCCCGCGAGTGAATCGAAGGGGAGCCAAACGCTTGCGATGGAGAACCGTCACCTCCTCATCGGTGGATGTTTCACGGCCGGGACAGCAGGTTTCGACTAGATTCTCCACGATAGCCCCCTCGTACTCGGATAAAAAGCTGAAACGATTCAGGTTCCGGTCAGTTCTGAGCTGCCAAAGCGGCCGAGCCACTTCGCCGATTCAATCGACGGTGCCTCAAACTCTCGGCGCTATCACTCTTACCAATTCACCAGCTAAGGATTGGCTGAGTGCTCTCATAGCTAATTTTAGGAATATTTAGCATTACTCGACCACTCCGAAGGCTTAATGTGCCGGCGGTTATGCATAGCGACGAGAAAGTCACGATACATTGATAAAAAAAAAAGCGCTCCATAGCTTTTGAGGGCCACGGAGCGCTTCAAAGACAAAGAGAAGTCTTACTTCTTCTTAGCTGCCTTCTTAGTTGTCTTCTTCTTTGCAGTTGTCTTCTTTGCTGTCTTCTTCTTAGCTGCCATTTTCTTTCTCCAATGTTGATTGCGGCTTTAGACTTGTACGAACGTCTCTCTTACCGCTCTCTACTTTGTTAAACGATCTCACCTAACTATATCGGCCCAGTCGCCTGAACCTCCACCAGCTACGCTTGACCGAAACTGTTAATGCCCTCGCCGAGACCGAACTGCTCTTTAAAGCACTGGCTCAAAGTCTCTCTGCTTCAGGCCTCTAACTCCGCCTATCGGATGATAGGTTTCGGAGCTTTAGCTTTACTGCTTCATTCTCCGAAGGCGGCTCTCACGTCTCCGTGCGAACCAAGGTCCTTCAGACCGTCCGGCTCATCTAGGGATCCTTTAAAAACCCCCACATTTACGCCGGAAAACCTTCGTATAACATCGCCGCTTGCGCACCTATATACAGTCGCGGGCGCCGATATTTGCTGCCTTAAAAAGCTTTCATCTCTGAAAGCTTTTCTACGAAAACTCGTCTGCGGCTCACTCACCTCTCTGCTATTTCTATTCTCTCAGGTTTGCTTTTCAGCGCTGTGAGAATCATCAGAGTGATCAGCGAGCAACAAAGTCGTTGACAACAAGTGCAGGTTGACACTGGTCGACCCCGTTGGCAAGTACTTATTTGATGATCGATGATCGCAAGAAGGTTTCACCTCTCGCGAAAAAAGATCTGCGCACTGAAATCTGTAGCGTCGCACCGCATCACCGAGAGGTCATATCTCCTCTCAATTCCGCAATGGGATCGTGTCATCGCCGCGATAGTTCGAACTACGCACCGACACGATTTCGTTTCCTTACTCACCCCGGGACCTCTGCGTGCGGGCGACGCACGCGACGAAACGAGAAGCAGATCGTACGACACAGATCATAATACCAATTGAGATCAACCCGGGGCGGATCGACTCCAACTGACGAGCTGTTGGGCTTGATGCCGGCCAGTCGAATGAGAAAATGAGTCCCTTGAGAACGCAACTATTCGGGTGCAACCACAACCACTAACCCAGATTTCCCCGTCGAATTTTCCCCGGAAAATATTGGCGATTTATGCAATTTGAGACACGAATGGATGACCGGTTATTAAGCGCACAACATCGCACTGCCAAACTTCGACGAGCACAGCAGCCCGAATGGTCGGCCCTCAGAGATCGCTCTCTGACCTCCCTTCTATCAGCGGCCGATGACTACGCTCTTCGAAGGTTCGCGCGCGACTCAAGCAACCGCTCTCGCGTCCAAGGTGCATAGGAAGCGACCTCGATATAGAAGGTGCATCACTCCGGTTTCGTCTCCGCTCGTCCGCCAACTAGTCGACTAAACGAATCAGCAACTCGTACGAGCTGATGGACCTCCATCGCACTCAACACTGCCGGTGCGAGCAGCATCACGCCCGTCATTTTTTTTCAAAACAGAGTTGCGAAGTGCCACATTTTTGATTGGCCGGGGAGTGTTACCGCCCGCATCAGAGACGACACTTGCAGCCGCTGCTACTCGTTCAACCAGATCACTTGAGCGTGATCGGCTTCAAGAGGGTGCCACACATCTTCTGAATTCGCGCGCGCGACGTCACTCGAACTCGCTGCGATACCATCACCTTTCCACGAGCGGCTCCCGAGCGAAGCGCGATCTGTCTTGCACCCACCGGCACCGTAAGCCGTTGACTTCCCCTGCCATCCTTCATAGAAGCCCAGCCGGTCTGCGTACATGCATATCCATTTATCGACGCCGAAACTGCGACCTTTCCAGACCCTGCTCCAGACAGAGAGAGTCCCAATCGGCGAGCCCTCTCTGCGAGAGAGATTCGCAGCTTAGATGCCTTAGCAAGTCTGACCACGGCGGCGCCCTCCTTCGAGATCGAGCATGTCGGCAGCATCGTAATTCCAAGACTAAGGGGATCTCGATCGGAGGAGACTACTTGCTTGAGCGCATCGCCAAGGTCCAGGGTGCTTGAGAGGCGAGTTGATGTCGCACTGATACCTACGAGTCCGAGGGATGCGGAAGGCGAACTAAGAAAGGGATTTCCAAGGAGCGTGTACGCCATCGAGACGGGGTCTTTTGACGCCTCAAACGAGATTGAAGAGAAGATGACCCCGGTGCGGAAGAGTGTCAATCGAACCGTGATGGGTCCCTGACCCGACAGAGAGTAGTGCTCCGAGCGCCATGCAATCGTCACACGGTCAGAGCTGGTCCGTACCCGAACTCCCTGTCTTGAGCCACGCGGAGTTAAATCCGTTTGGAACGCGGCAATGGAGTTATTCGGGGCGCGTCGAGCAACCTGATAGTCCGGGTTTTCCGGGCGATTAGTGTAAACCACTCCGTTTGGAGAGATATAGATCGAGCGCGTGGTTCCCCTGAAGAATGGGAACTCAAAGGGGAGACTGAGGCGATAGTACCCCTCTTCGTCGGTCTGATGAACGATCGGAGCTGCGTCTGCAGCAGTGTCGATACTTCCCCCGGCAATCAGATTGGAAACTTGAAAGTTATATCCACATGCAGGCAGACCATCGCCCAGTGGAGGTAGTTGCGTCCGCTCGTTTACTAGGAGCCGTTCAGCGTCGACGATTCGTTGGGTTCTCGTGACCCCAACAGCACCCGAGAGGCTTCGTCCGGTCTCGTAGAGACGCGCAATTGCCTGTTGGTATGTGATGGCAGGCTCGATTGCAAACAGTAGCGCCAGCGCTCCGGCGACATGTGGGGCCGCCATCGAAGTTCCCGAGAGCTGACCATAGTTGTTTCCGGGGAGCGTACTTACGATATCAACACCGGGAGCCGCGATGTCTACCGACTCGGCGCCACGATTTGAGAACGAAGCGAGTGCGCCACCTTGATCCACGGCTGCAACGGCTACAACATTGTCCACCTCATACCCGGCCGGATATGCCGGAAAGAGATCGGTGTCTTGCCCAGCATTGCCGGCAGCTGCGACAAATATGATCCCCGCTGCCCGAGCCCGCTCAATCGCCGCATGCAGCGCTGGAGAGTACCCGCCGCCCCCCCAAGAATTATTCGCTACACGCACATTCACTCCCCGATTCACTTTTTGGTCTATCATGTAGTCGATAGCCAAAATTGCATCAGAGAGTCGTCCTCCACCCTGCGCATCCATAAACTTGAGCGCCATCAGCTTAACCGAGTGGCTCACCCCCACTACTCCGATACCGTTGTCCCCCACAGCACCAACGGTTCCTGCCACATGCGTGCCGTGCTCATTGTTGTCGAAGGGATCGCCGGGATTTGGCGCGCCTGTTGAGGTGTTCGCGCCATACACATCATCCACATATCCATTCCCATCGTCGTCGATGCCATTAAGCGCGACCTCACCGGGATTCACCCAGAGGTTGGCTGCCAGGTCCGGGTGAGTGTAATCGATGCCGGTATCAATAACGGCGACCACAACATCTTCAGATCCTGTCGAGACCTCCCATGCACCGGTCGCATTGATGCCACTTGCGGCGTGAAGTCCCCATAGGCTGGTCATGAGGGGGTCAGACGGGGATGGCGTAGTTGTATGCACCCGATAATTCGGGGTACACGATGTGGCAACTCGAGCGGCAAGGAGTTCTTTACAGAAGAGATCCTCTGCACCGAGAGTGGCTGATAAACTAGCAACCTGCCCCTTGGCAGGAGCCCCTGAGAATCCGACCAACGGGCTCGCAACAAACGTGCTCCTATCGATCTGCTGGAGAATCTCTGCGTAGTTCGCCAGCGAGCTCACAGACCGCGCGGACATCGGCGCGGACGAGTGCGGCACACCATCATCGAAGGTTACAATATATTCACCGGGATAGACTTCGCGTAAGCCCGTTCCGTGCGTTGGTGACGCTGCGCCCTCTCGGGCCATGCATACGAGCATCCACGTTGCTGCCACCGACCGAATTAGAAGGCTTTTCGTAAGAGAGAGGGGGTGATTCACAAAGAGAGTCCCGGCTAACCTTTAGGTACAACCTACTTCGAGCTTCCTGTTGAATATCGGCACCCAACTGAATAACTTGAGCCCTAACCTCAGGGCCCTTTGGAGCTAGCCCGCTTCCCTATTGCTCCGGTATTTTCAACATCTTAGCTCCCAGCAGCAGCGGTTGTGTGATACCGATGCTCGGCGTACGATTCCGTCGTAGTAGCAACCTAATAAGTTATGTCAGCATCACGTCAGATCTTCTTCGATCCCTCTGGTAAGCGGAAAAAAATAGCCAGGCTCTCCCTAATCGTTTCGATTATTGTCCTCGCGACCTGCGCTCTCGTCGGCACGATTCTGTTTTGGGGGTCGCCCCTTCTCTCGCAGTCCCAAGTGGCTGCGATCGAATCGAAACGGAGCAGTAACCTTGTCCTGAGGGGCGACATCTCTCCTGAACGAATAAAGCAGTCAAAGGACGAACTTATTCGTGAATTGGAGCAAACCCGAGCTCTAGCGAAGCTTCGCAACGTAGCGCGGTCGAAACACAGGTCGACAGCGTTCCTCAACGGCCTGGACGAACGCAGTCTTGCTGCGGTTCGCACGCACGCCGAGGATCTATCCTCTGTATCGCCAGCATGGCTCCTTCTGGACGATGGAGACGGCCACATATCGGAGGTACTCTTCCAAACCGAACTCAATCCGCCCTCAGCAGAGCTTCGGCGGATCGCAGAGGAACACGACCTCTCCATTATTCCGCGCCTCACTGACGTTCCACGCGAGTCCGAGAATCATAACCGTCTGCAGGTTTTGCTCCCTACTCACGATAGATATCAGCTCATTGCTGGAGAAGTGGTTAAATTCCTGGAACGAGAAAGGCTTCCTGGAATCCTGGTGGATCTTCGGGCGAGCTCCCGAGCAGAGGGAGAGCGACTCCTTTCATTCATACGGGCGCTCTCCTCCGCGTGCCGCCCTGCGAACAAAGAGGTCGGCCTCGTTCTCCACGTTGACGACGTGATCGACATCGCTGATGTAGCTTCCACGATCGACTCACTTGTTCTGGTAAACATGTTTGGAGCGCCCAATCGAACACGCGTGGGCTCCCTGACGGCTTTCAGCAACAAGCTCCAGAGCATTGAGCAGGTTGTGCCGGTCGACAAGATTACGGTTGCCCTGGCTTCCGGTGCTCTCCAGATGACCGGTAAGCAAGTCTCTACTCGACGCTCGCTTTCATTTTCCGAAGCTCTCACAGGGGCTCAAGCGGGCGCGATTGAGTTTGACCCGCTGTCTGGTACTTCGTATTTCCGATCTCAAAAAGGCTTCGGGGAAGAGACACGCACATGGCTTCTTGATGCTCCGTTCTCGTACAACGCCAAGCGCCTCGCTGAGGAGGGTGCGATTGGTCATTTCGGCATCTGGGCAGTCGGCGGAGAGGACCCCGGGGTCTGGGAGCTACTGACCGAGCACCCAGCAATCTCTGAGTTGGAGCATCTTCCTCCAACCGACGCCCTCTCAAGCGTAGGACGGGGGGATATTCTCACACCTCGGCTTGAGGGTTCCGCGGAGGGCGCCCGTAAACTGCAACTTGACGACCAAACGGGGCTCATCACGAGAGTTCTTTATGAGTCGATCCCAACTTCGGCGGGCACTATCCACTCAGGCTTTCGCTCAAAGGTGGTGGCACTTACATTCGATGATGGGCCTGCGGAACCTTACACCGCTCAGATTCTTGATATCCTCAAACGGAACAACGTCCAGGCGACCTTTTTCGTGCTTGGGGAACGCGTTCTTGAGCAGCCGAAGCTCCTGCAAAGGATGTACGATGAAGGCCACGACATCGGAAACCACTCATTTTCTCATCCGGATCTCTCTCTAGTGAGTAGGAACCGGGTCATTCTGGAGCTCAATTCGGCGCAACGAGCGATCCAGAGCGTGTTAGGAAGATCCGTTACGCTTTTTCGGCCTCCATACATATCGGAGACCTCCCCGCTGTCACAGCAGGAATTTCGGGTTCTTACAATTGCTCAGGACCTCGGGTACACCACCGTGGGAATCGCTAACAACGGCCGCGACTGGATACGATACGACGAGCGCGAGGACGGCACGGAATACCAACGGAGCGGCGATGATATCGCGCAGGAAATCCTCTCTAAGATTGAGCTGATGCCGGGTAATTCGATACTGCTCCATGACGGCCCCAAGGAACGGGAGAATTCTGTGGCGGCCGTAGCAATTTTGATCCCAAAGTTGCGCGCG
>JBIIYC010000029.1:0-21624 GCA_044347025.1 Bdellovibrionota bacterium | reverse complement strand
GGCTATTCTTTTGTAACTACGCATGAGCTCATGGGGGTACCACGGGAAAGCATCTTTCCGATAGTAGCAGAGACGCCGTTGCGACATGCCTACAAGACCTTTCTCTATATCGTGTCGTGGGGCTCGGACATCGTAAGCGGGATATTTATCGCGATCGTTGTGGTGGGCGTCATTCGATTCGCTCTGATTCTTGTCTGCGCAGTGTTGGCCCGTATCGAAGAACGCCAGAATCCCTGTTCACCCGAGGACCTCGAAGCCGCACGGGATATTCCCGTCAGCATCATCATCGCTGCCTACAACGAAGAAAAAGTGATCGCCAACACGATTTCAAGCCTGCTCCGGGGTAACCACAGGAACTTTGAGATAGTAGTTGTTGATGACGGCTCAAAAGACAACACCACTGGCGTTGTCAAAGAGGCGTTCGCGCACGAACCGCGCGTTTCTATTGTTAGGCAGGAGAACGGTGGAAAATCTGCAGCGCTTAACCACGGCATAACTCTGGCGAAGACGGATATCCTGGTTTGCCTCGACGCCGACACTCAATTCGATCCGGATGCAGTTACGTATATGGCACGACACTTCCTTGATCCAAATGTCGGGGCAGTCGCAGGGAATATCAAGGTCGGCAACCGCCGTAGCATCCTCACTCATTGGCAGTCCATGGAGTATATTACCAATATTAGTATCGGTCGCCGCGCCTATGGCTACCTGAATGCTATTACGGTGGTTGCCGGTGCAGCTGGCGCTTGGCGTCGCCAGGCGATCGAGCAATCGGGGGGCTACCACACAGATTCGCTGGCAGAGGACATGGATATGACCTGGCGAGTTCAAAAGAGCGGATGGGACGTGGTCAACGAGCCGCTTGCCATTGGGTATACAGAGGCTCCCGAGGATTTCCGCGGTCTCTATAAGCAGCGATTTCGTTGGTCATACGGCGCGCTCCAATGCCTATGGAAACACAAGGATGCCGTTGGTAAGCATGGATTCTTCGGCTGGTTTGGAGTTCCCTCCATTTTTATCTTCGGATGCGTATTCGAAATACTTGCGCCCTTGGCGGATATTAAAATGCTCCTGGCGGTCATAAGTTTTATCGGTATCTGGCTCTCAGATCATCCGATCTATCCCGGATCGATGGAATATACAGACCTTGTGCTCCCAATGATTACAACAGCGTGGCTGTACCTACTGTTCTTTGGCGTCGAATTAATGATTTCAGTCCTCGCCTTCCGACTCGACCGAGAGGATATGCGCCCGTTGTGGCTCCTGTTCTTTCAGCGCTTTATTTACAGGCAGCTGATGTACATCGTGGCATGGCGGGCGCTGTGGAAGGCGATCACCGGATGGCGGCAAGGCTGGGGAACCCTGCAGAGGACAGGCACCGTTACGAGCCTGCATCAGCGCCGATAATTTCTCTCAGAGACCGCGCGCATAACTCGTATGCAACGCACCCAGCATACAGACACGGCAGACCTTCTCTGCGCGAATAGAGTACGGCGCAACTTCTTTGCGCCTACTCTCGATTACAATCACGCCCGTTTACCGGCGTGTTGAGGTTAAAGCAACTTGGCAAGAATCGCCTAGATTGTGTCTGCGGGATAATTGAGCAACGCTAAAACAATAAGGTGTACCCGATATGCCCTACCACCCCCGATTCGAGTGCGAGAAGGTTGCTTCTTTTCAGACAACGCGGACCCGGAATTCTCAGCTCTGGTTTGTGAACAATTCAAAGCTGGAGAAAGCGGTCCTGGGGTATGCCGCGCGCTATGCGACGCGCTACTCAGTACGACTGTATGCTTTGGCCATCGAGGGAAACCACATTCAGCACGTTGCACACTTCCCGCAGTGTAATAGGGCCCACTTTATGCGGGATTTTAACTCCTCCGTGGCCAGAGCAGTGCCGCGTTTTCAATCGAACTATCCGGGGGGTAGCCTCTGGCAACGGCGCTACTCTGCTGAGTACTTGCCTGGAGACTCGGACATAGAAGACCGATTTTTTTACACGGTGTTGCAACCAGTCAATGACGGCCTGGTTGACGATATTCGGGACTATCCAGGATATAACTGTTTTGAGGATGCGATTAACGGAACGCTTAGGCATTTTACGGTCGTAAAATGGAAGGAATACAACGATGCCAGGCGCTGGAACCCTGACGTATCAATCGAAAAATACACGGAAACACACACCCTGCAGTACGCTCGACTTCCGGGATATGAAACTCTCTCGCAGAAACAATATACAAGAATCATGCGAAAAAAACTGAAGGATCTAACCGCTGCAGCTCTAAAAAAGCGCGCAAATAAGCCAGCATTCGGCCGTCGGAACCTCATAAAGATCGTGCCAGGGGCTCGGCCCAAAAGCACCAAGACAAGCGGACGATACCAACACCGTCCTCGAGTATTATCCAAAGATCCGGCGCGCCGCGCTGCTGGCAAGTCCTGGTACTTTTCAAGATACATTGAATATCGCCATGCGTCTAAACGCTACCGTGCAGGGGAGCTTACCACTCCATTCCCAGCAGGAACCTATAGGCCGCCACTTTTCACCGTGGGATATATTGGAGTGATCGGATAACTTACCCAATTCGGGGGGACACATCTTCGGTCTTCCCGTTCCTAGGTTTGTCAAAGCATCTTGCGCGGTCATAGTTTTACCCTTCAGCACCGAAGCGCAATACGAATTCTCCCCTTCAATTACTAATTCCTCGTTCTTCAATGAAGCGCCCGAGCACGCGCGGTCTCTGAGACATGAATGTCGAAATCTGTCGGCGCCGTCGGCACCGTTAAACAGCCCGCATCTTTCCCCTCATCCGCGCGGTCTCTGAGAAAATTGAGGGTTGGCGAGCCAGGCGTCGAGGCGCTTCGGAGACACCGGATACTGAGTGCCGAGCTCTTGAGCGAAGAGCGATATCTTGAACTCCTCCACCATCCATCTGAACTCCTCTGGGGCACCGCCCCGCTTCACCAGGTCAAGGTAGGGTCGAAGCTGCTCCGCCCGTTGCCGGTCACGCTGAGGGTCGTTGTCTGCGCGTTCACATCGCAGCAACATCCCCTTTAGATAACGAGGAAGATGCTGAAGGTGTTGGTAGGGTGTGATACTTGGAAAGATCGTGGGTAGCAGAGAGTCTAGCTCTTCTCGCATCCCTGTATATGGACGTTTCACCGACAGGAGAGAACGGCGCGTCTCTAAGCACACCTTGACCACAGAGATAATCGAACGAACGAGATTCGGCATTCGCGACTGCGCAGTCTGAAGCAGCACCTTAAACTCGTTTTCCCGCAAGGGATAGAGCCGAGAGCTATCAAACATGTACCCCAGAGCAGCCTTTACAATTTCCTCGCGAAGCTGCTCCGGGCTGCAGAACAGCATGATAAGGGGTTTAAGCAGGTCCGCGTCTCTGGCCTGCCTGCGAAGCTCCTGGATGTCACGAGTTAAAACAACTTCGGCGAGCTTAGGAACTCCTGAGCGGGAGGCCTTCTCGGCCGCGTCCCTCGAATCAAAGAGTCGAAGCCCAATACTAGTATCCTCAACAACTAGCCCCGGATAGAGATTAACCGGTACCCCCGCAACCCGAGCAACCTCGATACACTCTGGGGGATCGCCGAAATCCCACGTCGTGACATCGGCTTTTTCCCAGCGATGACGAGCATCGCTCCATGCACCGAGACTCTCGCCCTTATCTCGACCGCCTACTTCAGGCGCACGATTCAACATCTCTTCCAGATCGCGCCCTATCGCTACCACTCCCCTACCGTCCCTCACCTCGATACGCGGACGCAAATGATACGGGAGCGACTCCAGCGAAAGGACCTCTCGGCTCACTCTCACTCCGAAATCGCTCTCCAACACTGAAACCATCGCCTCGATAAGAGATTGCTCGCTCATGCGTGGATGCTCAGCAATCCGCTCTGCTACGTCGGGAATCGCCTCCACTCGCCGTCGCTGCTCCTTTGGTAGGGACCGGATGAGATAGCGCACCTGATCCACCCGCAGGCCAGGAATCGCCCCATCGAAAAGCCGCGGGGGTACTCGCCGCGCCAAGGCGAGCGGAACTACCAGGGTTGCCCCATCTCTCTCACTTCCTGGTTCATATCGATAGTAAACCTCGACTCCGGCCCCGGCGACGTCTATTGAACCTGGGAATGCCTTTTCATCCGCAGCCAGAGGTTCACCACCCGTAAGGTACGATTCGGACACTCTCAGGGTGTCTGGATTCGACCTTTGGCAATCCGACACGAATTTCTCAAAATCAACTTGTGTCGAGATGTCCGACAGGCGCTCGAGGTAGAACGCAACAAGACGATCCTCAAGTTCGCATCGATTCAGCTGCCCCCTGCGGGCCAACAATGTCGCAACCCTGTCGGCGCACTTTCTATTCTCTGCGATTATAGGAAAAGCAAAGGGTGACTGTTCAATTGTCAGCGTGCTACGCACAAATATCTCCGCTGCCTCTTTCGGATGTGAGCGATTAAAGGCCACCCGCCGATACGCTAGAACGAGACCGTAGAGAGACACTCGCTCTTTAGCCATCACAGCACCACGCTCAGCCACCCAGACGGGCTCCTCACACTGTCGCTTACAGAGGTGCCGGCCTAACTCCTCAATCCATCCAACGTGTATGCGCGCAACTACTCGAGCAAAGAGACGCGAGGTCTCCACGATCTCGGCCGATACAATCCAGTCCTCATGTTCCGGATTATGGTGACGCTTTCCACGGCTCCGCTTCTCATCTTTTCGAGGGGATTGCTTTTCGACGAGAACGGACCCTGGAAAGATCGCAAGGTCACGCCCACCCGCGGCCTTATAGGTATTGCGGTCCGTGCGATACGCGACCTGCCCCAAGAAGCCACTTGCAATTGATCGGTGGATTGCGCGGTATCGACCATCGAAGCGCTTAATTGTGGCTACCGGGGCCACCTCGCCCACCTTCGTCTCCATCACCTCCTGTAGTTCTCCGATGAGGTCTCCCCAATCGCGAAGTCGCGCATACGATAGGAACTTCGACTTACAAAACTTACGCACCTGCGACTGACTTCGAGTTTCCCTCCACTGATCCGAATACCCCTGCCAGATAGCCAGAAGGGTCAGAAAGTCTGAATCAGGATGAGCGAACGTCTTATGAGCTTGCTCCGCAGCTTCCCGCTTCTCAACTGGTCGCTCGCGAGGGTCCTGAATGCTCAATCCCGCAGCGAGGATGATAGCTTCAGGAAGAATGCGCTCTCGACGAGCCTGCAGAAGAATCCGTCCAATAGTTGGATCAACTGGAAGCTTGGCAAGTTCACGCCCAAGGGACGTGAGCGAATTATGGTGGTCCAACGCACCCAGCTCGTGCAAAAGCGCATACCCACTCCGCACAGCACGGCCCTCGGGAGGATTGAGAAAGGGAAAGGACTCAATCTCACCCAGATTAAACGCTTTCATTCGCAGTATAACTTCGGCGAGATTGGCACGCAGGATCTCCGGATCCGTGAAATCTTGGCGGCTCTCGAACTCATCTTCGCCATACAGGCGTATGCACACCCCCTCCTGGACGCGGCCAGCACGACCGGCTCTTTGATTCGCACTGCTTTTTGCGATCCGCTCAATAGGCAGCCGCTTTGTTCGTTGGCGACCACTGTATCGACTTACCCGAGCGAGCCCCGTATCGATCACATATCGAATTCGCGGAATCGTAAGTGATGTCTCAGCAATGTTGGTCGCCACAATAATCTTTCGCTTCGTAGCCAAGCCGAAGACTCGCTCTTGCTCACCAGCCGACAGACTCCCCATGAGCGGCAGAACCTCGACCTCGCTACGGAATCGGCCCTGCAGTCGCTCACACGTTTCACGGATATCACGCTCCGTTGGCATGAATACCAAGAGGTCTCCGGTGCAAGACTCTTCGATTATCCCCTCAACCGCGTTCACCGCCCCATCGACATAGGAAACGTCTTCATCACCTTCGTTCGCGACGAGTGGCTCGTATCGGATCTCAACCGGATACAACCTACCGGAAACCTCAAATACAGGAGCGTTATCAAATGCTCGTGAGAACAGCTGTGTATCGATCGTTGCACTGGTTACAATAACCTTCAGATCGGGTCGCTTCTTGAGAAGCGTCTTCAAATATCCCAACAAAAAGTCGATGTTGAGCGAACGCTCATGAGCCTCATCGATGATAAGCGCCTCATAGCTGCCTAACAGCGGGTCACTCCTCGTCTCGGCGAGCAGTATCCCATCAGTCATCACCTTAATTCGTGTGCTTTGTTTGGTCGAATCGTTGAAGCGGATCTTACACCCAACCTCATCACCCCATGTAACCGAGAGCTCCTCCGCAATTCGGCGTGACACCGAAAGAGCCGCAATTCGACGCGGTTGTGTGCATCCGATCTGGCCGCGGAGGCCGAGCCCCGCTTCCAGGCACATCTTTGGAATCTGGGTTGTCTTACCCGATCCAGTCTCTCCCGCAACGATGATAATTTGATTGTCTCGAATAGCCGCGACGATCTCGCCCCGCTTTTCAACGATGGGAAGGGTCTCTGGATAAGTGACTTCGAGAGGGATACGAAGAGGCTTGTTTCGCTGGGCTTCAGTCATGCTCGGTTATCAGTAACGCGTTCAGTAGCGTAACATACCCTCTCGGTTGCATCAAAAACGCAACTGTTGGGGGGGGGAGATACAAGGCGAGTTGCCTACGTCAACGCCCCCCTCCCGAACGTTTTCCGCTTCCACTGCCACAATACGACCAATCCCTCGATCTATGCGGCAAACACGCCAATTAAACGGAGACGAGGAGGCTCCGGAAAAAGGAGACTCGGTCTGCCTTATCTATTCCTCCACCATGTGCTCCAATCTAGCGCCAGAGTCCACGCGCCCTGTGCGGCAATGGTACGGATGCCTGCCCCCCGCAGCGGTACTCGGTCACTCAACCTGTCTCCTCCGCGCGGTCTCTGAGAAAACGCGGGACGGGTTTGGGGTTGGCTAGCGAAGCCTTCCCGCGATCCATCCATACCGAACTTGCGCAGAACGTACGGACGAGCTTGGATCGCGGCTCTCAAAGTTTTGCGTTGTATCCCCGGTTAGACTTGATCCATCACTGTTGAGTCGAACAGTAGCATCCGCTAAGACCGCCCCGTCGTCGCCACGCACGCGAAAGGAAATGCTCACAGCACCATCCGGCCCCCTCGATACCGTACCATGCAGCGGCGCGATAGTAATGGCTGAGCGGAAGTCGCCTGCGTTTCGAGCAAGCAGAGCCTCCGACATGACGAAACCACTCAAAGAACCATCCTCAGACTGTTCAAGTGCAAGAACCCCTGGTCGTTGCTCACTTCCCGACTCCTCGGTCATCCATGCCCAGTAGCCGCTTACATCGGAAGTTGGGTTGATCGGCGTATGGGGCTTGAACATCGAGAGATCGTTCGATCCAGCTCTCGCTTCAGAAGGGGCTTCGTCCCCCGCTATCATGCCCGATAGCGCTTCGGTGGCTTCCTTCCTACTGAAAAAGCTATTGGCATACCAGTCAACACTCTTTCCTTGCACGAGGGTGTCACCAACTCGGCGGTCGAATCCGACTTCGAGCACGAGATCCTTCGTTGACACCTTCGCCGTTTGAGGGTTCTGATAGTAGAGAGCTTCAATACCCTCTGAGCGAACCGATCGAAGCTCTCCGGGGGACACGCGTGCGTCTCGGTCTCTGTCGAACCAGAGATCCAACCCAATTAATTCTGCTCCATCTACCTTTCCATTTTTATCACCATCCAAATGCCCCAAAGCTTCATATCCGTTACTCCAGGGGGCCCGGTCTACAGCACCTTCAGACCGTGGCTTCCCACCGAAACTCCAATTTCCAAAGAGCTGCTTCGGCGAATCGACCGTAGCCTTGCGGCCGGGATTAAATACGAGGAGCGGAGCATCTTCGGATGCCTTCCACAAACTAAAGCGGTGAGTCGGAATCTTATCAAGCGAGAACTCAACAACGGATACATTACGATCGATATCGACATCGGGTCGTAGCAGGAGGGATACCGGGCTCCATGAATACCCTGCAAAACCACACAGCCTGGGCGCCAGACCCGGAGCTGCAACAAAGCGACACGAGGCGTCCATATAGTACGTTGCTGGGCCCGTTATTTTGTAGGACGGCGGGGCACCGATAAAGCTTTCAAGGTTGAAGGCCGTTGCTCTGTCGCAGTCACCATAGAGCAAACCCTTCGCGAAGTTTCGGAAATTAGGCACAACCCCGATACCCGAGCACTCCCGCATAAAGAAGGAGCTTATACACGAGGGCACAGCCGAGAAATCCCAAGAGTGCTCCGATGAAAAGTGTTGTTGATATGTATCAGTGAGGTTGAAGCCACTGCCACTCGCCGCTTGACCGCGCGTGGTGCTGAACCCAGAGTAGTTGTTCCACGCTGCGATGTAGAGACATGTCGGAGTCGGAGGAATCGTAGGAGTTGGGGTTAGTGTATTCCTTGGTGTTGCAGTAGGAGTCAGAATTGGCGTTTCGGTGGGAGTGAGGGTCGGTGGCGGGGTTGGGGTTTTCGTGGATGTTGCGGTAGGCCAGGGTGTTGGAGACGGAATCGCTCCGTCCGATCCATCCTCAGATACCATTTGGGCGTGCGAGTGCTGCGCGACGAAAAAACCCACGCACACAACTAACTGTAGAGTGTGCCAAGCAAGGGCCACCATTAGAGAGTGCATCGGTAAGGTTGCGCAAACACTTGAGCACTTCAAGCATTTCCGCCCAACCTCCTGTCTTTTATGAGGGGTCTCATGCTCCGGCACCCTACACTTGAGGCGGTGCGGTGGAGCCCCGAAAAAAGCCGCCGTCATCTCTGACGGCGGCTCGGGACAACCGCTTACAAGAGCGAACGACCTACTTGATCAGCTGATTGCAAAGCCCCTTGACGCTTCCGACGCATCGACCGGCATCAGGCACCTTTACGCATAGACGGTTACTCACCTTGAAGTAAACCGCTGGGGATCCAGTTCTCCGAACCGCTGCCCGTCGAACCGATGCAGTCTGAACTGTGCACCGCGCACGCCCGGCATGGCCATGCGCCGATGTGTGTGGGCAACGCGCCAGGGAGTTACCTTGGGAGTCATAGATCGTGGCAAAACCTCCGGAGAAGTTTCGTCTGTTGTAAATCAACGTTGGCTCTCGTCGAAAGCCCACAATCGTAGTTCCAATTCCTCCAGACCTCATCGGCGCCGACTGCTTGTAGATCGTACTACTCTGCGCACCAACGTCGAGAACAGTAGGACAATTCTGCGCTAACGAACGCGCCCGCACATCCTGCGCTGTCGCTGTCGACATGCCCGAAAGAGCCACCATAGTAACTAATACCAAAGTCCGTACGTTCATACCTTCTCCTAAAAAGACCCTAACCTACTTATATCCCTATATTTGCGAGCGCCAAACACGGCAGTTCTATGTTACGGTACCAGCCCCGACACAAACCCACAACCACCATCATTTCAGATGCTCCGAGCTCACGGTTGGTCGTGGGATTAATTCTACGATTCGAATCTCGAGCCCGAGACAGGCGCTAACTCTGCGGCAACAGCGACATCTCAAGCTTGCCGTCGCGAATGAAGCGGGCGAAGTTGGCTGCGTTGAGCGCCGCTTGATCCGGGGTTCCAGCGGCACCCGGCGTGCAAGTAACGTAATAGGTAAAACCGGTGCGTGTTGCATCCTTGGCAACTTCATAGGCGTACGAGGCCTGCGCAGGGTTACTAGCCAGGGACCATCGCACCCCAACCACTCGAGTCATCACAGAGGAGCGATCTGCGGGAAGCCCGATATAATTCTCAAGAAAGAACCGCGCTCGCTCCCAAGAGTACCTGTCATCTTCAAATTGGACATCAAAGGTCGTCGGCGTGTGAAGAATCTCTTGCCGTGCCTGGTCTTTGCTCGTCTCAGCAACTTCAAGACCATAGTCAGAAGCTCGCACCAGCGCGGAGATAGAACCATCCGGAGCCGGCGCAACCTTATTCGACGCACAGCCTGCTAGCCCTACAACGAAAAGAGCCATGGCCCCCGCGCACAAACCCGTTGCACACTGCACCATAGCTCTCTCCGAAATATGTATTGTCAAACCTTATACAGACGCGGGAGCGAACGATGCCCGCCACGCGGACACCTTAGCTGAACGAACTTCCGCATCCGCAGGTTCTCTTCGCATTTGGATTCTTGAATTGGAATCCAGTGCCGTTAAGTCCTGAAACGTAATCGACAACTGTTCCCTTGAGGTATCCGAGACTAATCGGATCGATTACGATCTTCACCCCATTGAACTCAAGCGCGAGGTCACCCATGCGCTCCTCTTTGTCGAAATCCAGACCATACTGGTACCCCGAGCACCCACCGCCAACAACCGATACACGGAGGAAGTCACCAGCTTCACCCTCTTCCTTAAGAGCCTTAGCAACTGCATCTGCTGCTGCATCGGTAAAGAGCACCGGCATCTCCTCCGTCGGAACGAAGGTCGAATCACACACCGCATTCTTAACGCCTGCATTACTACTACATGAACCTGAAGTCATACGTATTACCCTACTGATATCGCGCGCTAACGGCCCGTCGGGGCAGCGCGTTGGTTTCTACTCTAGTCTACTGAAAATAATCACCCTTTCACAAGGATTCAACCCCCCAAAGCTCTCAGCAAACAGTCGCCCCTCAAACAAGGCCCTTGTGTTTTCAGCACGTTACAAAACCCAGCACCCTTAAAATCATCCTCAAGCTCCTCCCAACCTTGTGCCGATTGGTTTTGTAACGCGGGCAGATCCTACCTATCGCCGTTCTCTGTTTGATAGGACGCCCCCTTCTAGAGAGACGGTTTTAGTGGACAGGGAAGAGTTCAATACCGAATCAACTCTCGACCGACCGGCTGGGAGTAGTGCCGGCTTCGCTCGTCGAGTTATTACTACAACAGGTCGCTGCGCACTCACCATTGCCGGCGTTACCATCCTTTCAACCTGCGTCAAACTCGCATTCGCCGAGGTCGCGGACCCGCAACGTGCGCGCTACGTTGCCCCGGAGGACGTCGGGACCCTTAACTTCCTACCGGTAACTATGGATGACGGGAGTCGCCTCACCCTCATCTCACCCCGCAAATGGGCAGACATCGCCGAGGAGGTAACGAGCGAACTCACTCGAACCCATGCTCGCCTTACAGCGCTGTTCGGCACCATTCCGCCGTTCCGCTCATCAGTGCGCCTCATGGATGAAAAGGTATTCTACGAACTTACCGGCGCCCCAGGCTGGACTAACGCCATGTTTTTCCGTGGAGAGATCATCATCCCACTCTCAAAATCGCAACCGATCGACCTTGAGAATATTCAGCGCTCCGTGAAACATGAATATACCCATGCAGTACTGTCGGCGCTCTCGAAAGGACGCATTCCTGGCTGGATGGATGAGGGGCTGGCGCAGTGGACCGAGGGAGAAGAAAATCCGGCGCTTCGCAGCACACTGAAGCATTACCTGCACAAGAACGATCCGGTCCCCCTCAATCTCCTTCAAGGAGGATTCACCAAGCTCGATGCAAAGATGGTTCCCGCTGCGTACGCGCAGTCACTTCTTGCAATGCAAGCTATGATAAAGGCCTACGGACTCGCTAAGATTACGAACTACCTGACACTGCTTCGACAGGACATCGAAAAAGACGTAGCCTTCGAAACCGCGTTCGGCATCGAGCACGAGCGTTTCGAGGAGAAACTTTCGGCCACCCTCAAAGCATGGGCGACCACTCCAAAGGCTGACTACGCAGCGAAGAATATCCGAGCATCGATGCGATAAGGGGGTAACAGGCGGCTTCCTGTAGCCCCACGTTCTCGCTACGGGTAGGTTTTGCCTCGCTTCGCTGGGGATTACTCTGAACGGTTGAATAATCTTGCAAACCCATGAACAATGGCGTCGTGGTAACGTCCAACCTTCCATCACCAGAGCTTTTACGCCAAGCATCTGATCTTCTCGCAGCGACGCCGTCGCTCACGGTCGCGGATCTCGTGCTCAAGCTCCGTAAGGGCTTCTCGTCAACCTCTCCGGCGATCGTTGCCCTCGCCGCAGAGACCGCCATCGCTCGCATAGCGGCGAAAGACAAGCTTGGAGGATGGTCTGCGGAGGGGGTTTTCTCCGCGGCGATACTAGAACAAGCCTCTCGAGCGGCTATCGCCAAATACCGAGCTCACTACTTTTGCGGACGACAACACGTACTTGAGATCGGCACCGGAACCGGCTCCGACACCGCAGCTCTCGCCAGAAACGCCAAGCAGGTAACCAGCATTGAAAGCGACCCACAGCGATACGAAGCCGCCGCGCACAACCTCGCCGTGCAGGGCATCACGAACGTTACACTTCTGTGCGGCGATGCCCAGACTGTCGTCGCGAATCTTGACCACTCGCTCTTCGATGCGTTCTTTGCCGACCCTGCTCGTAGAACCAAGGACGGCAACCGAGTGCGAACGGGAGACGATTACTTACCGCCCCTCTCGTGGTTGTGTGATCTTGGTGTTGGAACGCTGCGAGCGATTAAGGTGAGCCCCGGACTCTTCTTTGAGCCAGCCGACACCGGCTGGGTTCGGCAGTTTGTAGGCGTCGGCGCCGAGTGCCTTGAACAGACCTTATGGTACGGAAGCCCCATCGTCGACTCGAGCGTGTACCTCGCTGACTGCGGAGTCGGCTGGGCCCCTGCAGGTGCTACACCCGCACGCCGCACTGATACTATCGAGGGATGGATCGTAGAGGCCCACGGCGCGATCAACCGCTCACAGCATCTGCACGACTTCTTTTCGCAGCACAACATTCAAGTACTCGATTCCGATATCGCGTACGGAATCACCAACGCCCAGCCAGCGTCGAGCCCACATATGACCTCTTTTCGTATTCTGGAGTCCTTTCCGTACAATCTAAAAAAGCTCAAGGAATCGCTGGGCACGCGAGGCTGGACGAATCGCTCGGAGTTTAAGAAACGCAATTTCCCGGGAGACCTCGAGGAGATCCGCTCGGCTTTACACCTTGCTCCTCATACGCATAATGCTCCCTATGGGACCATCTTTCTTTTCAAATGGAACAGCAAAACCTGGGTAGTATTGGCACAGAGGCAGCAGTGAGTAACGAACGACACGAACTTATCACCGGCGTCCAGGAGCTCGGCTTCTCAATCTCGGATGAGCAGGCTGCGGCCCTACTCCAGTATCTCGAAGCGCTCGACATAACCAACCAATCGTTCAACCTCACGCGGATCCCGCGCCACGAGTATGTCAGCCTTCACCTGCTCGATTCACTCACCGCGCTCACAGCGTTCGACTCTCAACCAGGGCTTACGATCATGGACATCGGCACCGGTGCGGGGTTCCCTGGGGTTCCACTCGCCGCACTGATCCCCGATGCTCACGTGACGCTTCTCGACTCAACTGCAAAGAAGGTTCGGTTTGCCGCAGATACAGCGACAACCTGCGGAATACCAAATTGCGTCGGGATCCACGCCCGAGCGGAAGCGCTTGGGCGCGATTCAAAGCACCGCGAACGGTACGACATCGTGGTGTCTCGCGCCGTCGCCGCATTCGAAACCCTCATTGAACTTATGCTTCCATTAGTTCGGGTCGGAGGAAAAGCAATCGCGCTTAAAGGAGCGAAATTTGAGGAGGAGCTCGCGGGGGTCGAGGATCTTGTGCGAAGCCTCGGCGGTGCCGCTCCACGAGTTCAGACGATCCACCTACCTGGGTCGGAGATCGATCGCTACCTGATTGTCGTGGAGAAAACGAGACCTACTCCAGGCAAGTTTCCACGCGTTCGGTGACCCTTACGCAGCCTCTGCCGTAGCAACCTCGGCCTCGCGGCGAGTGTGAGCACGAGGACGACGACGATGGATCTCTTTGCGACCAGCTATCCGCTCACGGATCGAATCAGAATCCTCACGCTCTTCCTGAACGAGCCGAGCGTAATCATCGTGATTCATCACCATGCTCAATTCATCATGAAGGGTATCGAGAGCCTTCTTCTTGACCCGAGAGATGTGACAGCGGCTGTATCCGAGCGCCGTTGCGATATCAATGATCTGCTGCTCGTGAACGAAGATACGCTTAATAATCTCACGCTCCAACGCATCCAGCTTCTCGCATGCACTTGAGCTACAATCAGTGAGCTGCTTACGCCAGAGAGCCTCGTCTGGCTGTGGTGCATCCTGACTCGTCACCGCCTCTGCGATCTCAGCCGCGTTCATCGACTGAACATGCGGAGCCGCGGCACTATCCTCATCAACAAAGAGATCTCCGAAATCGGCCAAACGAACCGGAAGAGAGCTTGCTGCTGCTGCAGATGTTACTGCACGAACCAAATTGCCCTTCAAATGGTAGAACAAGAACGTCATGAAACTTGCCCCCTTGTGCGGATTGAAGCGCTTGACCGCCTCACACAGCGAGAGATCTACCAAACTATCCACCTCATCGAGGTCCATTCGAGAGTGCCAACGACGAAGAATGCTGCGTCCAAGTTTACGCGCCTTGATGCGATACTTAATAATGAGGGCCTCTTGCTGATACGGAGTGAGCTCTCCCGCCTCATCTGACTGCGCAAGCTTCTTCGCGGCTCTAAGAGCCACCGCCTTCTTGCTTGCCACGCGACCAGCGATTACCTGTAACTTCGGTGCCTTCTTCACTGCTTTCCGGCCTACATTATTCATCGAAAAACCCGCCCTGCGTTCTACAATCCAAAGCCGTCTCGTGTGCGCCCCAACCGAGAGCGTGACGAGCACTTCACCCCCTCTTCCGCATAGAAACCGAAAGTGCTTCAGATAAATAGATAAGCACTTGATATGCCTCGCTTTTCTGGGCTCGTTATTTTTGTAATGTTTCCACCATGTTTGTGCCGATAGGGTCAGTGTGGGAAAAAGAACACGAGGGAGTTCAACCAGATAATGGGTACGGAAGGCACACCAAAAAGACCCCCCGCTCTGAGCGAAGACGAGGCGAATGCTCTCGTTATCGAACATCAGGGTTGGGCCGAAAGTATCGCCAGGTCAGTGGCGCGCGGCTGGAATATGGATTGGCGCCTCGATGGCCTTGACGGAGCAGCGATGGAGGCCCTGATCTTCTGCTCGCGACGATTCGATCCTGCGCGCGGAATTCCATTCCGAGGCTATGCTCGCAAACGCATTCACGAAGCCGCAACGGATGCAGCCCGCAAGTCGAAGGGCTGGTCACGGGGCGTATCAAATAAATCCTCAGCTGAGGCTCGTGCTCGTGAAGTATCGGCAGAGCTCTACGGAGTTTTTCCTGAAATGCACGAGGGGCGCCTACCCATGCAGGAAAGTGGCGGCGGAGACGATCAAGATTGTCGCGCGGCGATTCGAGAACTTCTCATGGGAGCTACGATCATTGCGTCACGACAAGCAATTGCAACCGACCCACTTCCAGATGAACTACTCGACTATCGCAAGATGGTCTCTGTCATGGCAGCCCTTGAACCAGTACATCAGTGGTTGCTCTATCGCGTGTATTGGGATGGAATATCGCTCAGAACTGTTGCCACGGAGTGGGATACTGACGGCCTCAACGTTATGCGAGAACACAAAGTGCTCCTGGTGTATCTCCAAAAGAGTATGGCACTCGGAAAACCAACCGCTGCACCCAAAGTACGGCCGGGGCTCAAACCGATTATTCAAAAGTACCGAAAAGAGGGTTCAAACGGCCCATTCTCTGACGTCCTTGCCCGCCCCCAACCTGAACTCACGACACGCACATAAACGAGGACTCTACTATGTCACGTAAGAAGGACGATAAAAGCATTCAAGGTATCAGTGGCGGCAGCGCGACGAAGGGAGTCAAGGCGACCTCGTCAGTGTCTGAGGTAGATAAGGTAAAGGCCGCAAGCGCAATTCGTGGGGTCTCTGGAGTCAGCGGCGTAAAAGGCGCCTCTGGTGTTTCCTCGATCTCCTTCGAACAACGCGAGAAGCTCTTAACGATGGTCACCGAGGAAGCGGAGAAGCTCGCCGCCCAAGGGTTCATTCCCAAAAACCAGCGCGACGTGGTGGAGCAGGCTGTTCGTATGATTATAGACTCCGCACTTATTGAGCCCGCCTCGGAGAAGGATAAAAAGTAACCTCTGCTGTTGCTAGTGCCGCACGAGAACCTCCCCCTTTCCCGAGCCCTACGCTTTCGGTACTCTCTACTGCACTTATGACCGATACGACACCGATCGAGCACACGCTCTCAGACCCTGCGCAAAAAGCGCTCCATATCAACCTCGATGCCAAGCGCTACGGCACCCTCGCCGAGATCGGGGCGGGCCAAGAGGTTGCGAGCTGGTTCTTCCGGGTGGGCGCAACCTCCGGCACCATCGCCAAATCGATGTCCGCGTACGACATGAAGGTGAGCGATAGCATATACGGCAAAACTGGTCGCTACGTGTCAAAAGAGCGTCTCGTCTCGATGCTCACATACGAGTATTCCCTCCTCCTAGAACGCCTCGCAGACTCCCGGGGTGAGAGCGTCGGATTCTTCTCTTTTGCAGACACCGTATCTGCCCGTAATTTCGCGGGAACAAATGAGTCACATGGATGGATGGGAGTTCGCTGGCAACCAGCTCCAGGCGCGGTAGAGCCAAACCAGATACTCATTCACGTCAACATGTGCGACACGGACAACGTTCGCCAACAGGAAGCTCTCGGCACCCTTGGGGTGAACCTCCTCTTTGCAGCGTTCTATCGCTCGGAATCCACATCCACACTCCTTTCTGGCCTTCTCGATGGGATTTCCCTCAATCGTATCGAAGTAGATTATATCGAAGTCTCGGGGCCATCATTCCGAGGAGCCGTTCCACGTCAGCTCAATATCGCGCTCCTTCGAAACGGACTCGCGCACGCAATCCTCTTCGACCGCCAGCAGCAACCGATACCACCTACGGAGTTTTTTCATAAGCGCCCGATTCTGCTAGAGCGCGGTACCTTCAGAGCGCTGCATCAGATCTGTCCAGGTCTCGCCAGCGCCTGCCAACGAGAGCTTGATCGAGTTGCGGGGGAAGCAGAAAAGGACGCCGCGTACGTTCTTGAGATATCGTTGAAAAACATTCTACGAACGCAGCAATCCACGGACGACGAGGTGCTACTTGTTGTCGAGCAGCTGTGCAAAGGGGGCGATAACGTCCTGGTTAGTAATTACTCTGAGTTTTTTCACCTAACGCAGTACCTACGGCGATTCACACAATCTCCGATCGGGTTCGTTGTGAGCGTGGCATTTCTGCCGCTCCTGTTGGAGGATGAACGCTACTCACTCCTCAAAGGCGGAGTGCTGGAAGCATCCGCTCGACTCTTTCAGCAGCAGGTACACCTACTCGTGTACCCCGTAGAGAGTCACATCTTTAGCTCGTATCTTGAGTCGATTAGATTCGACACATCACAGATATCGTTCCCGGCGAACGGTATGGTCAAAGGGGAGAATCTATCGCTAAAGGCTGTTAACAACCACCTCCTGCGCTACCTCTTCGAATCCGGGATAGTCCTCGACGTGCCGATTGAGGGGCAGAGCGAATAGCTGACATGTCGCGACGCGGGAGGAGGCAAGGCCAGCCTACGTCCTCCCTGCGCACATCAACCCTTGGCGCCCTTGAGGTAGCCGTCCAACTCACCCAACTTAAGGCCCTCTGCAAACTTCTTGAGCGTTGCACCGTCCACCCCGTCACTGCTGCGCAGCTGCACGATGGACCCGCTATCCAGAAACACAGTCAGCTCAGGTGTAGAGTTTTGCGTATCGAGGCTAGCCGTGAGAGAGCCGAGGCGCACCTTTTCAACTCCCGGCTGCGTGGCTCCCATCATCATTCCCATTTTTGCGATCCCAGCCAGGCCGCCCATCGCATCACCTCCAGATCCACCAGAGAGCGACATCGTAATGGTCTGCTCACCCTTCGCATACTCACGCTCTAATGTCGTAAATCCAAGAGCACTCTGAACCTCCGGCTCACCACCCTTAAATCCGTCTACATCGCCCGGCAGGATCTCTTTCAAACGCTGCTGATGCAGCTTCTCGATCTCCTCTTTTGCCCAGGCAAGCTCACTAATCGCGCCAGGATAATTCTTCTGCTGCACAAGCGACTCGACTTTCTTGAAAATCGTGTCGAGCTCCTCTGCAGATGCTTGAACACTCGCTAGGGATAACCCGCTCACCAGAAGCCCCGCACTAAGGAATTTTATCGTCACCTTTCTCATACATCCTCCGCTTGTACGTAAAACTATACCAAACCGCCTAGACTCGCCCGCGCCCCTGATAGCGCGCAAGCTGCATCTTGTACAACCGCACTACGTGGGGGTCCGAAATCTGCTTCGCCTCAATTAAATCACCAATCTCGCCGAGTAGCGTCCCGGCGGTGCTGCTGTCATTCAAGGTCAGGGCCGCAACCACAACATACAGCATCGCCTCAGGGGAGTCCGGTTGTAACTTCAACGCTCGCTGTGAAGCCGTGTACGCACCTTCAATGTTGCCCAACGTGCCCTGCACCAATGCGGTTCCGAGCCAGCCCGGGACAAACTCTGGGGCAACAGCGTTAAGGCCGTTCATAATCACCTCAGCTTTACGCACCTGCCCAGTCTCAAGCCACATCTTGCCGAGCGCATAGATATCAACCACTTCATCCTTGGAATAGGAGGATCTCGGAAGTTCACCAGGTCCGGCGGAACTACTCATCGCCTTCCCCCTCCGTCGGCTGCACCGCGAGCCAATCGAGTATCTGTCGGAGCATGGCGGCTTCGCTCACAACACGGGCTCGATGTTCCGGCGATTCAATAGAGGCCTCAAGCCCCTCCACCGATTCATACCTCGCAAAGAGGGCTGACACGAGCAGCTCAAGCCGCGATACGCTTCCCAAGGTGGGAAGAAGCGAGAGAAGTGGAGAGAGTGAAAAGGGCTCTGGCGCCCGACTCGGATTGGAACTCATAGAGTTTGCATACTAGTCGCGGTCCCTACCCGTCCGTTCACGGTGAGCAAAGAGAAAGAGAATCCGCGTAATCATCCACGCTAGTATAGCCAAAACAACGGATGCAACAACCACCAGTTTACACAGCAGACCAAGCGCCCTGTATATCGCGCCCCCTCCCGCCCCATCCTGTAGACCTCCTAACAACCGGGGAGTCCCGAGACAGAACAAAGCTGTACTGACCGCTGCTGTGATGAAAAGCCCCACAACTACCCCTAGCGGGTTTTGGCCCATCCGGTCGAGCTTTCTTCTCTGCGCAAGCACCGCGGGCCCAAAGGCCCCCTTTGTCTGTGCGACCGAGACCACAAACCCCACTGCTACGGCACCCACGGCGAGGCCACCCAGCAGACGAAGAACTCCCTCACTCTGCGCCCGTAACCACGCCACAGGGTCCACCACATCCGGTGGCTGAAGCACACCAAAACCAGCATTTACTGAGAAATAGATAATCGAAAAAACCGTCGCTACAATCGCCGCACGGGTTACGATAGGACTCCAATGCACGACCCCACGCTTTTGTAGGAGAGCAAGCTGCTGCTTTGATGGAGCCCCTTTGAACACCGCTAGCCTCCGATATGCCCGAGCACGTAGCCAAGCCGAGCGAGCCCCTCTTCTCGAAAGATGCTCGACCCTATCACGAACACCACAAGCACCCCGATCCAACGCAAGGCCCGACACAACCCATCGTCAACGACCCGCTGCTTGGGAGAGAGTATTCGAAACGGCAGCTCCACGAGGAGCACGCTCAACATAATCACCGCGCATACGAGGGCGCTAAACGTTGCAACCACTCCGATACTATCAACCACCCTGCTCCCAACTCTCTCCGTTGAACCGGAACCCATCAGGAGCGAGGCTATGGAAAAAATGGCGCTCGGATCACTAAGCAAGAACACAATCACAGCCGCGCCCATCAGCAGCGAAGCTCCGCGCTCAGCCGGACGAGAGAAACACCATCGATAGAGGACGCTCAATCCGACACCGGCCAAGAGCGGAATGAAGAGGAAGATAGCCGCTGCACCACTCACTGCATATCCTTGCGCCACTTGCCCAACCACTAGCAGGCACACGGTGGCGAATATCAGGGGACTTGCAAACACGTACGCAGCGAGAAGTCCCATGAGAATTACCGCAACGCCACTATCATCAGCTCAACCAATGCAGCACTCAACGATGAAATGATCACTATTCCTACTCCGATCAGCGCCAACACTTTGATCGCGTACGACATGCCATCGTCTCGTATCCCCATCCACCCCAATATCAGCGAGACAACGCCGCCCGCCAGTGGAATCGCTACACTCGGAATCAGCAAGGTAACCATTACTCGCCAGCCTTGCATCACTACGTCGCGAACTGCGTTATCCATGCGCCTACTCCATGCCCAGCAATTTCTTGCCCAACAGCCCCCACCCACCCGATACTGCAAAGAGCAGAATCTTGAGCGGAAGCGCAACTGCCTGAACTGCTAACTGCTGTACCCCCACGAGGGCCAGCACATGAGCAACCAGGAGATCGATCACGACAAAAGGAACCAAAATCATACATCCGACCAGAAATGCGCTCTTTAACTCGGATAAGACAAACGCCGGCACAAGTGTTCGAAGCGCAGGCGCCTTGGTATCTCCTACTACCTGCGGATCGGCGCCAACAGGAACGCGCGCGACCTGTTCGGCCACGAGCGGGTCAACTCTGCGTTCCATAAAGGGAACGAGCGCATCGCTCACAGCCTTCGGTTCAATCGTTTCACTTCGTGTCAGAAGTACCTCGGGAAAGCCAAGCGCCTGAAGCTCCGGCGGTGTCGCCAGTACAGAGAGAGCGAGCGCAACGACGAGACATACAACACCGAACTCAATGCCGACGAGGCCAAGGCCATAACGACAGATAGAGAGCACCGTTGCAACCTTCACGAACGAGGTGAAGAGTAGGAGGGCCAGTAACAATCCAAGGGCATGTCCTGAGAAATCCATGGCGAATGTATATTGAAAATGACAACGTTCGGCGCGAAATGAACGATTGTGTCACTCGCTACAAACTCACAGAGGCACGTAAAAACCGAAGCCGTGCAGGCTCTCCTGCCACTGGCTTCCTATTTCGACTATAGCTTGGCACGACCAACCCCGACAGGGGGGAAAGAAAGGCGGGGCACCGCCGTTTGCGCGAGCGATTTACACAACCTCAACAGCGAAGCGACCCTGGTAGGCGCAGAGTCGAGCTTCACCAACCCGCTCCTGATTGATAACGAGCGACACGGTCTGTCCGGGCGCCGAATCGAGCATAAGCACAGAACCGACCTGTCCTAATTCCGTGAGCCGCGCAGCATCAACAGAAAGAGAACCGATCTCTATACTGAGCCGAGAGGTCCCCTCTGGTACTGCAAGGCTCGACAAGCTTCCCTGAATAACCTGACAACCAAGAACTCCATCAACAATCACCAGACGAGCGGGCATAAACGGCTTGTGCCCAAGACGCAGCGTCACCGAGTCTGACACCGGAACCTCAAGATCGATTATCGTGCCTTTGCTGAGGTACTCAGAGAGCATCTGCGGTGGGACGCCAAGCTGCGCAAGCTCAACTCGGAGAAGCCCCGCGCCCAGTTGTGTACGATTCGAGGAGTGAATCTGGCGACGCCACAGGCCGTCCATCGCTTCGATCGCCCTGAGACCAAGGCCGATTA
>JBIIYC010000095.1:0-10102 GCA_044347025.1 Bdellovibrionota bacterium | reverse complement strand
ATGGATGTCGGTGTGGTGTGAGATCTGGCGAAGTGCCAACTTCGTTGCGCGCACCGCATCCGGACCGTGTTTACTGATGGTAGCACAGATAGCGTGGGCTTGAGTCGAGACCTCACCCTTGGGGAGCACTTTGGTAACTAAACCCGCTGCAAGCGCCTGCGTTGCCGAGAGCCTTTCGCCGGTGAGAGCCATGAGGGAGAGAGCCTTTTCAGTGAGGGTTCTTGCGAGGGGCTCCATCACAACCATCGGAGCCAGACCGATTCCAACTTCGGGGAGTCCAAACACCGCATCATCCGATGCGAGTGCGATATCGCACGCAGCGACAAGCCCACATCCGCCTGCAAGTGCGAAGCCATGCACGGCCGCTACAACGGGAACGGGGCACGAACGGATCGCTTCGATAGTCGACGCTACCGAATCAAAGAATGCTCGGCGTGCTTCAGGGGCTGGGGCATCAAGTAGTCGATTAAGATCTGCCCCTGCGCAGAAAGCCTCAGTTCCTGCACCCGTTAGCAATACGCACCGCACAGCCGGGTTCGTTGCGATCGATTCGAATGCACGCGCAAGCTCCTGTAACGTTTCTAGGGTCAGGGCATTCCGAGCGTGGGGACGGTTGATTGTTATCTGCGTAATATGATGGGACGTAGCGACTTCGATCGATGTAAAGCTCATAGAGCTACCTCATTGTTGAGAAGAGCGTAAGGGCGTTTCTTGTAGTTATCGCCGCTACCTCCTCTAACGACAATCCTTTAACTTCCGCCAGTTTGCGAGCCGTGTGAACTACAAAAGCTGGCTCGCAGCGTTTGCCACGATTGGGTTCTGGCGCAAGAAAAGGGGAGTCAGTTTCGACAATTATCTGGTCAAGCGGAACGGCCTGGCATACATCCCGCACATTCGAGGCCTTTTTGAAGGTCAGTTGCCCTGGAAACGACACCAAGAAATTCAGTGCGCGCAGTCGTTCAGCGAACGCCGCGTTCTCCGCGAAACAGTGGAACACGCCACCGACCTCGCTGGCGCCGTGTGCAATCAGAGTGGTAATGCACGCTTCGCCCGCCTCACGAGAGTGAATTACGAGGGGCTTTCGCACCTTTCGTGCTATCGCGATCTGAACTTCGAACGCGCGTTGTTGTGCCTCAGCGGGTGCCCAGTCCCGATAAAAGTCGAGCCCTGTCTCTCCGATTGCAACGACTTTGGGGTGGTGTGCCAGACGTTCCAGTTCGGTCGCATCGAACGACTCTCCGGCAGAGTGCGGGTGAACGCCGACGGTAGCCCACACCTGAGGATGTGATTCCGCCAGCGCAATAGCCTTGTGAGCCCCTGCGAGTCCGTTCCCCGTTCCGATCGTAATGAGGCGTGTTACACCCGCGTCGAGGGCGCGTTGGATGCACGCCGACCGGTCGTCGTCGAACTGCTCCATATCGAGGTGACAGTGCGAATCGATCAGGTCGAGAGGCATACGACTACTACCGAACGCGAGCGCCAGCAGCGATTGGCTTATCCGGAGTGAGAACAGCCAGAACCTCATCGCCCTCGGTTGATGCAGCGAGCAGCATGCCGTGGCTCTCTACGCCCATAAGCTTAGCGGGCTTAAGGTTTGCCACGATGACGATCTGCTTTCCAACAAGTTGCTCCGGGGTGTAGTGGAGAGCGATGCCAGACACGATCTGACGTTTTCCAAGTTCCCCAACATCGAGTTGGATCTGGTAGAGCTTCTTCGACTTTGGAACCTGCTCGACCTTTTCAATTGTTGCTACTCGGAACTTCACCTTGGCGAAGGTCTCAATATCGATCTCGTCCGAGATCTCAGGGGTGGGAGTTGTCGCTGGTGTTGCCGGTTGTTGGGTGTCTTGTGATTCCATACTGAATACTCCTAATTGTGATAGGCAACTCTTCCCCAAATTCACCAAAAAGTACACCGATTGCGGTATATGACCGGAGAAACGGCATTGGGCGCACCGTTATCCCAGCAGTTCCTCGGCAAGTGATGGATGGCTATTCGGGGTAAGCTGGTATAGTGGGGCGTTTCGCTGAGCGCAGCTCTGAAGGATTCGTAGGAGGATCAGCGTTGGATTCGCGTGCCGCTCCAATACGATATATTGAGCATCGAGCGCATTCTGAAGGGCGAATGCCCAGACCGCGGCCGCCGCCGGGTTGTTGGCATGATCGAGGAGTTTCTGTCTGATTGTGAGGCGTAGCAAGGTGAGGCGTTCGGCGATCCCCGATTTATTGGAGCCCCACTCTTGGGCGGCGCGGGTTACGCGAGCAGAGTCGCCGCGCCATGCCGCTTCGACGATCTCCACTACCTCATCCGCGATATCAGCTTGTGCCTTAATCGAGTCGAGAGCGCCGATTGAACCATCTGCGAGGGCCGCGAGCTTAAGCTCCTCGTCAGTTGCGCCGCGGTGGTGCAGGATCTTCTCAAGCTCCTCACGTGAAAGGCGGTCGAAAAACCAGCGCTGGCATCGCGAGAGGAGGGTTTGCGGCAGCCTCGACGGTGTGGCCGCGATAAGAATGAAGAAGTTCTCTGGACGGGGCTCTTCGAGGGTTTTGAGGATTATATTGGCTCCGATGACCGAGATGGCGTCGGCGTTGTCAAAGATTGCTACCTTTCGGGTCCCCATAAAGGGCTTGAGGCTTAGGCGCTCAAGCATCTCTCGTAGGTCATCAACCGAGGCGCCATCGGCCCCGAATCGGATCTGTTGAAGGTCCGGGTGGTTTCCAGACTCGAAGAGGTGGCACGGCTTGCACGCGCCACAGCCCCCTTGGGGGGCTCCCCCATCTGCCTGGCAGAGGAGCTGTTTGGCCAGCTCCCGGGCCGCCAAGTGCTTCCCGATACCCTCGGCCCCAGTGAAGAGGAGGGAGCTCGGGAGCCTCTCCTCTATAACAAGGTTTGATAAAGCTGTTCTTTGGGTATGATGGCCAATTAGAGGGTTCACGGGGCTGAGAATACGCCAATATGCAATAACTTACCACTGAAAAGGCCCTGTGTCGGGGTGGAGTGGCCCCTCACAAGTAACGAAAAACATATTGTTAGAACGACTTTCTTTGCATTACCCTGCCCTCGTCGTGGGAGCACTAAATTGCTCCTGTTTTTGGAAGGATTAATTCATGAAAAAGATCGTTTCTTTATTCGCACTCGCATTGGCGTTTGGTGCAACTACTGCTTCTGCAGATCCATTGATGACATATGACTACTTGGATGCTGCGTACCAGTGGAGACACAACGACGGCCACGACCTTGAGGATTCCAACGGCTTGGACACCAAGTTGTCGGTTTCTCCGCTTGAGAACTTCGCTCTTGAGGGTGGATACAACTACGCTCGCGCAGACGTTCTTAAGAATGGTTTCAACTTCAACCAGTGGACATACGGCGTAGTAGGTTTCTACGAGATCTGCCCTGGTATTCATGTTCTCGCTCGTGGAGGTGCTAAGCACTTCAACACGAACGGATCGGTTGCTGGCGTTGATATCAGCGATGGCGTAGAGCGCGTATACGGTGGACTTGGAAGCCGTTACCTCCTCACAGACGATATCGAGGTTGATGCGGACATCACGTACACAGCAGCTAACGAGACAACCATCAACGGCAGCGGACCAAACTGGAACTATGCTGGAACAGGTTTCCTCACAGTTGCTGAGAACGTAGCTCTCAAGGCTGGCGTTTCGATCGACAACAACACGAACGTTGCTTTGACTGGCGGCGTACGCGTTACTATGTAATTCACTCGGTTCCTAGAACCGTTTGAATGAGCACCCCCGAAAGGGGGTGCTTTTTTTTGTCCTTGGAGGAGGGGAGGGAGTCACGCCCTATCTTCGAACGCGAACGACGACCCTGCGTCGTGCAAAAGTTCCGTGAAGCTGTGTTCTCCGGCGCCGCAGCCGTCTCTCGTATCCAAGTGTTTTTCGGGTAGATATCGCGGAGGCGCGGAAAACGCGGGGACAGGAGGGCGAGCTTTGCTACGTTTGTCGTGCGAAACAACGCACGGGAGCGGGTACGATAAATCGTTCTTTCGACTATCCAGTTCGTGGAATATCATTGCTGTATCGCCTCACGTAGGAACCCGAATGACCCGTTTATCCCTCTCGTCCCGTGCCCAGAAGACCCCGCCATCCCCCATACGAAAGTTGGCGGGGCTTGCGCAGGCGGCCGCTGATCGGGGGGTCCACGTGTACCGGCTTAATATCGGACAGCCGGACCTCCATTCCCCGAAGGAGTTCCTTGAGGGGATCGCGGCCTATTCACATCCGGTTGTGGAGTACGAGTCTTCGCAAGGTAGTCGGGAGCTTCGAGAGGCTTGGGCGAGGTGCTTGAACCGGGATTATGGGATTGGAGTATCAGCGGAGCAGATCCTGGTAACTATGGGGGCGAGTGAGGCCCTGATCTTTACCTTCATGGTGTGCTGCGATCCTGGCGACGAGATCCTCGTTTTCGATCCGACGTACGCGAATTATATCGGATTCTCGGCCATATCCGGTACGCGTCTTGTTTCCCTTCCTTGTTCAATCGAGGATCATTTTGCTCTTCCGGATGCCGCCGAGATTGAGCGCTTCATATCGCCGTACACCCGCGCGGTATTGTTGTGTAATCCTAATAATCCGACCGGTGCGGTGTGCTCGGACCAGCAGCTCCGGATGGTATTGGATCTGTGTCAGAAACATGATCTCTTTCTCATCGTTGATGAGACGTACCGCGAGTTCGTGTATGATGGGGGGCGACCCAGGTGCATATTCGAACTTGCCCCCAAAGACACGCGCATTATCGTCATCGATAGCCTTTCGAAGCGTTTTAGTCTCTGCGGCGCTCGAATCGGGTGCATGGTGACGTGGAACGCTGAGATCATGAAAGCTGCGTTTCATATCGCGCAAGCGCGCCTTTCAGCGCCGACGGTTGAACAGGCGGCGGCTGCCTCGATGCTGAATCGAATAGGAGATAGCTACCTCCGCGAGGCGCTTGCAGAGTACCAGGCGCGAAGGGATGCTGCAGTAGAGGCCCTTCAGCGAATTGAGGGCGTCGTTACGCATGCGCCACGGGGCGGATTTTACCTCCTCGCTAAACTACCGGTTGACGATGCGGAGGACTTCGCGAATTTTATGCTAACAGAGTTCGTCTGTGATGGATGTACGACCTTTGTGGCCCCAGCCGCCGGATTCTATATGCATCGCGAGGCGGGGAAGAGTACGATTCGAATTGCGTTCGTGTTGAACCGGGCTGATACTATTGAGGCGATTCGCGTGTTAGAGGCCGGACTCACGGCCTATCGACGTCGAAGTGCACGAGCGTGATCAAAGTGCCCGGGGAGTGGGGTTTTGTATGGTACTAGCTTTGGGTGTGAGATCGATGGGAGGCTCACCGACGGGGACGACGGTGGGAACTCGCGTATGGAGGCAGTGCCTGGCTGCCGTGCTGATTTCGGCGTGCGCGCTTGGAACGGTCACTGCACACGCAGAGTCGGAGGAGCCGTACGACCCGATTGAGCCGGTTAATCGGGCTATCTTTGATTTTAACGATGGTCTCGACGAGTACGTACTCGAGCCAGTGGCGCGAGGATATCGAGACTACGTGCCCGACCTCGTGCAAACGGGAGTCGGCAATTTCTTCGACAATCTTCGATACCCCTCATATTTGGTGAGTGACATCTTCCAAGGTAAATTTGGTCAGGTAGTCGATCACACTACGCGGTTTTTGATCAATTCAACGGTTGGCGTTGGCGGTCTCTTCGACTTCGCGACCGATTGGGGCTATCCAGTGCACGATGAGGATTTCGGAATCGCGCTCGCATACAACGGGGTTCCGGCGGGTCCATATCTCGTGCTTCCGATCTTAGGTCCGTCGAACGTGCGTGATGGTTTCGGCCGCATCGTTGATGCGTTCCTCGACCCAATCGGGTGGGTGGGATACACATCACTCTCATCCGGAACAAAGGTAGCGATAGCAGCAACGGCGCTTGGTGTTAAGTTAGTTCATACGCGCGCGGGCCTACTGCAGGCGGTTGAAACCGCAAAAGAGAGCTCAGTCGATTACTACCTCTTTGTGCAAGGCGCATACTATCAACATCGTCACGGTATCATGACCGATGGGAAGGATGATGAGGTCTACGATGAGACTGGAGATTTGGGCATGGAACCGATGGACCAGCACTCGTTAAATCCTGAAGCAAATCATTAAGGAGTCGGCATGTCCGTTGGGATTACAGGCAAGTATCTTGGTCAGAAGAAATGTGAATTGCATCACGAGCCATCAGGCTCAATCTTGGTTACCGAGGCCCCAAAAGATAATGGCGGGGAGGGGTTGAGTTTCTCTCCCACTGATTTGGTGGGCGCTGCTCTCGGGTCGTGTATCATGACAACGATAGCGATCGTCGCAGAGCGCGGAGGGGTGAGCGTTGAAGGGATGTATATGCGGGTCGAAAAGCATATGAACCAGGACCCACGCAGGATCGCGCAGCTTCCGGTCGAAATCCATATGCCTGAGGCGCTACAACCGACGGAGCGACAGAAACTTGAGCGAGCGGGGCTGGCCTGCCCGGTGCATAAGAGTCTGCACGCTGAGGTTCAGATGCCGATTCACTTCATCTACGACGTCAAATAAGGGAAGCTGCGCTGCCCTTATAGTCCGACGCGTTACAACGTGACCGCGACGCTCTGTGACTCCGAGGCTCCGCGGACAGCATCGACTTCAATCTCTACTACCAATCGTGGATCCACGAGTTTTGCAACCTGCACAAGGCTCGAAGCAGGGCGAACGTTCTCAAACACCTCGCGATGCGCACGCGCGTAATCTTCCCAGCGGGCGATATTCGTTACAAATAGCCGGGTTCGAACAACATCAGTTATCAGAAAATTTCGGCTCGAAAGGATGGTTTTGATAGACTGCAGAATCGCCTTCGTTTGGAGGTACGCATCACCGGGAGCCGCCACATCTCCCTGAGCGGTCATTGCAGTGGTTCCTGAGATGTAGAGCGTTTCGCCAACTTGGACTGCCCGAGAGTATCCCCGAAGTGGTTCGAATGGTGAGCCGGATGCGATATTGGTGCGGTTTGCTGTTGTCATACCTGAAAGATTTACACGGAAGAGCCCGGTCGGTAAAGGGTCGCAAAAACACCTATCGAATTCCGCTCGTGAGAAGCCGAATCCAACGGCTCTTGGACGTTCTTCCCCGCACCCCCGAGATCCGGTTCGGGTTGAGGGTCTTTACCTTCGAGATCTCAAGGATAGAACCATTAGTGCATGAATGTTCGGCGGCGAAGTAAATGTTGGCATCGCCCCGCTTAGTTGGCGTGACCCCGGTCTTTATCGACGCTGTCCGAGTCGTAATACCCGTACTTGGATCAATCTGCGACACGATGGAGCCGCTGCGCGCTTTTGCAGAGGTGGTGGCCGCCCGGATAGTTACTGAACACCCGGCAACCATTGAGGCAACTTTGTATGTAAGTGTCACGGTTTTTTTGCGGGGGCTGCGCACGGTTAACGATAGGGTAGTAGGCTTTCCCGTGTAAGGACTGGGAGTGCTTGTACTCGTTGGCGTTGGAGTTGGGGTCGGTGTTAGTACCGCCTCGGCGGTACCTTGGCGGCACTGGGTGTAGTAATCAGAGAGAAAATTCGAGATGACCAAGAGACTCTCACTGGCGAATGTGTTCGGTGGCGGATTCCCGAGGTTAGGTTTCATGATCCCTGAGGCGGTGTGCCCTGCACCGAGTGTATGCCCAAATTCGTGTGCGGATACCACCGGATCGAGAGCGGTCGACACGTGTTGAATGAGGCTGTAGGCGTACTCAGCTTGCGTGTCGCGGCATGCGGTCTCGGTGTATGCGATGCCGATGACATTGTTATCGAGCGTTTTTCCGGAGAATAATTGAAAGATATCGAATTGATTGGTCGTTGTGTTTGAAGCCGTGTGGACGTACTGGAGGCGATTGGTGGTGTTGTACACCTGTACATCGTCCAGAAGTGTAGCGGCATCTGTGGCGCTTCCGTGATCGGTCGGACCAAACTGTCGCGCAACTTCAAGGGTGTAGCCGAGTTGCGCCTCGTAAAAAGCACCAGCCTGATTGATGATGCTCAGGATCTTATTGTAGCAGGCAGATTGTGAAGAGCACCCCACGGCACTTGCAAACTGGGCATCGTAGTCAGTTCCGATGTAGAGAACGTTGTACGTTGTGCGAATCGCCACATCTCCGCTATCGGGCAGGCTCTGTATAGATGTTGCTGCGTGACTTCTCGCGTCGAAGCCGCACTGTTTCGCCCCAAATGCGGATGATGAGGCGAATTGTGCTCGTGCATTACGCGTGGGTCTCTGAGACAGATTGCGTAACGAGGCCTTAAACACGACGAGCCCGGCCTGTTGTGCGCGGCGTCTGATATTGGGAGTTGTTATCTCAATCGAAGGCGTAGCACTGTCTCGATAGATGGTGGCCGCCACCGGGAATCGGCGAGTCTCTCCCCGTGGGCCGGTGTGTCGCACCCGGGCGTATCCACGCATGAGGATCGGACGCGTTGCCCCGTCCTGTATTCCCGTGTCACGCATCACCCGAGCCGGCACCTTGGCGTCTGTAAGTCGAACCTGAAACGTAGTGCCCACGGGACTAATCGCAGTAAGGGGGACGACTGTATTTCGAAGCAAACAGGCAGAGTCTGCGCAGCTAGGCGCGTCAGCACGCGTGACGATGGCGTGCAGCCCCTTTGCTCCCGCAACGATTCGGGCGTTTGCTCTCTCTGCGTAGCTAGGGGTTGTGCCGAGAAGGCAGACGGACGCAGCTGTAATGGCCGCTGTTGCAAGCACTCTGGGTAGGGGCCATGCGGTTATGCGGATAGGCATGCTGCGGTCCGGTCTTAGGATGCTCTCATCGTGAGACGCATCCTCCTATGGTACACCCACTGGCGGGAGCGGCAAAGTATCAATAGCTCGGCGTGGGGGAGATCTAAATAATCTTGGATACTTTCGTAAGTAGCTGAAGTTATCAGGGCGACGAGCTAGTGAGGGTATGGCATCCGATTGTGCTGGTGGCCAGTATGCAGATCGGACGTTATCGCGGAACGCGGGCTCCAGGTTCGGCGCGTACGGCTCCGATTCTAACGGTTGAGCGAGGTGAGATCCCTGCATCGAATAAGAGCGACTTGCCTTGTACCCAACCTCGAAGGCCTGCCGGGGTTTTAACTCGGTACCAATCACCGGAGCGATAGTCGATGGCTACTTCGGAGAACTCAGGAAGGGACCCCAGTGTCACGTTTCTGCTGCTTGGACCGGTTCTCAGCTTTGCTGAGCGAAGCCCGATAGTCGCGATCTCAGGGTCGTTGATTGGCTGGGGCCGACTTGAGATGCTCTGCTCGATCTCAGCAAGCGGAACCAACTTTGCTCTGGTTGACCCATAGGAGCTTATCGATTCGAACGACGAGCCTCGCTCCACCCGTCGAAAGGTATCGAGCTTGCGAGCCGTATCATCGCGTTTAGTTTGTCCGTCAGTGCGGGTCTTGATGGTACTCGGACCGTTAACTGCACTGCCACTCGCCGTCTTCTTCGCCTCTAACGCCGGATGAGAACCGATCGCCTTTAGTTCAACAAGTTCTTGGCTCTTCTTTTCTTCGGTTTGAATGACTTCGGTGGCGCTGCCTTGCGTAGATGTAACAACATCCTGCTTTGTGTCGGTGACAGTGATCGTCTTCTCTACGATCTCCTTCGAATCGCTCGCTGGAGAGGTTGAGTTGGGCATGCCCATGGCCTTCATGAGCTCTGCCTCCTTGCGGCGTAGCTCCTCCTCGCGTGCCGTGATGCCTGTGGTGTCTGTTGAGGCGCTCGGCTGAGCCATAATCGGAGTGCGATTAGCGAGTGCATATACACATATGCAGACGATGGCGATTATTGCATGAAAAAAGCGTCGAGAGCTTGTCGGCTTCATGTGAGGTAACTACTTCTTCGCTACACTGTTCGAGTCACACAGGGGATGGACTCATTGTTTTACGCCACAAAAACCGCGGAGTTTGATTGCTTTTGTGCTGCAATACAGACGCCCCAAAACACTTGCTCGATGATACGGATTGCTGTTTTGTTAATCAAATAGGGGGTGTTGATTCTGATTCTAAGGTGGATCGAGGTGTTCGAATCCGA
>JBIIYC010000298.1:0-2968 GCA_044347025.1 Bdellovibrionota bacterium | reverse complement strand
GATCTCCTCCATTTCAAGCATGTCCAAGGCCCGCTCGGAAACGCCGAGCACAGATGAGATTGGTGCCGGAAGCTTCTTGAGCCGTTCCCTTTGCTCCTCGAACCGGACTCGTATCTCCTCTATCCGCCGACTGTTAGCTTCTATGGTAGCTCGCTGCTCCTCCAAGTCAGCATCCTCGTCAAAGAGGGCATACGCTAGATCCTGCAGGAGTCTGGTCTCTTCATCGGTTATAGCGAAGCTCGCCGCACAGAGTTGCTCCGGTGGGGTGTCGCAAATCCGAGCGACAAAGGCGTACTTGGGATCTGATGCAAGCTCAGGAAGTCGCGTTGCCAAAGCTTGCAATTTTCTCTGGTATGCAGCGCCATCTTTTGCGACAGCGAGCAGCTTCTTAAGATTCTCCTTATCCTTTTGTTCGAGACTCTTGGAGAGGTTGCTGAGGGATGTGGTCAACGCGCGCTCCTCTCCTAAACCAATCGATGTGAATTCTTTATCGAGATTTTGAAGCGCTTTCGAGAATACACGCCCAAGCTCCTCCGGGGTCGTTGCCTTTTCAACCGCAGCCTCAAGTTTCCCCACAAAATCGTACTCCGGCAGTTTTGCGAGCTCCACAAAGAGGGCGTTCTTAACTTTTGAGACCGGGTGGCGTCCCTGTTGGAGTATCGTCTCGCCAGTGGTAAAGACCCTTCGAAATCGTTCCTTCTCCCCTTCGAGAGCTTCCGAGACAAGGCGTAGGCTCCGCTCGCGAACCTCGGTGATGTACTGGAGCGCCTCCTCCTTTGAGAGGCTGGCCGAGGTTACCTCCGGAGTGGCTAGCAAGCGCGCCTCATCGCTCAAGAGATCGGGGAGGGCCGTCGTTACCGACTCCTGCAGCTCCTCAGAATCAAACCCGAGCTCGAGCGTTGCCTCATCATCGCGCAGAGAGGCGTAGGCGTGATAAATGAGGCTATCGACGAATTGGGTGGGATCAACGGACTCAATGATGGCGACTCGCTGCTGGAGCCGTTCCTCTTCGCGCTTCCCCTCATCAACGAGACGGGCCAATGCATCATCGATCGCCTGAACTTCGCGCGTTCGGTAGAGGTCGGCCTGGGAGGCGAACTCTCCTATCGAGTCGAGCGTGAGGGGTTGGGCTAGAAATCGGAGCGCAGCTTCCCGGCGTTGTGGATCTTGGTTTAAGAACTCAAAGCCGGCCTCCGCGGAGCGAAAGTATTCGTGCGCGTCAGCTACATCGAGCTTGGTACGTCCGCTGATGCCATCTCGAAGATAAAAGCTCAGGGTGTCTTGGAGCTCCAATTCAACGGCGAGCGCGTTTAACATCTCGCGGCGCTCCTGGATGGGGAGTCGCGCGCGGAGGAGGCTCACTACATGGGAGAGTGCTGGTTGGACCGCCGAAATGTAGGTGGCCGATCCATCATCGACGCCCCGCACAAATTCCGGGTGCTCGGATCCGAGGCGCTCTCGGATGGCGGATGCCCATATCCTGGTGGCTGCATCTCGCAGTACCGGGTCCTTTAGGGAATTGAGTCCCACGGTTCGATTCACAAACTCCCGATGGAGCCCATCGCTGCCCACCGCGACATCTTTAACAACTTCAGAGATTCGCTGGGTGGCGCTATCAGGGGCGAGGAGGAGTCTCTCGGCGAGAATCCTTCTCTCGTTGACATCCGGGATCGCGGAGAGATCGGCGACAATCCCTGCGCGTAAGGAATCCCTGATGCCGGTTTCGACGGGCGGGAAGAGCCGACCCTGTTCGAGGCCCCAAAAGAGATCGATCCGAGTTTGTAACGGAGCATCCCACGAGGCCTGCGCCAGAATATGGTCTGTGATCGTCTTGCGCGCGCTATCAGCGGCGAGCCGCACGGCTGGCATCTGCCTTGAGAAGCGCGCGATAAACGAAACTACGTCGAGCGACCCCACATCGGCACGCTCGAACTCCTCCGTCAGCAGCTTCGCCGCGATCTTTCGGGCCGGCTCATGATAAGGAGCGATGCGCTGCAGGTGCTCAAGCTTCGCCTCGTTCGTTGAGACAGATTCCCCCGTGAAATATGCTTTTTCCCATGTTTTGGTGGGTAATCGGTCCTCAAGGCCTTGAAGAAAAGCCACTCTCTCCTCCGGAGAAAGCACCGAACACGAAGCGGCGAAGTTGACCAGTGGGTGGCGGCACTCGGCGTTCCTAGAGATCGCGTCAACAGGGTGTGATCCGATGAACGACGCGTAGCACGGACCGCTCGTGTTCAAAAAGAACGCGCGAACTCTTTCACCCGCGATCTGGGCTCGGATGGGGTCCGTGGTTTCAAGCATCCCCGTCAGGAGCTTCGTCAGAACGGCCGCGTGCCTGTAGTGGCTCTCAAGCATCTCATGAGGCGCCTCTTCGTCTGATGACAGCATTATATCACGCGACGCGCGTAGCACTGGATCTTTGAACATCCCCTGACTCTTCGCATCTCCATACTGAGACGGATACAAAAGATTATCAGTGAACGTCGCGAGAACTTCCTCATACGAGGTATGCATCACCTCAAGAGGAACCTCTTCGAGGGAGTTGTATGTGATACTTTTAGTTTGGACCTCACCGCCGCTATCCAGCTTTTGCTTCAGTTCGCGATCGTGTGCTACTTGTTGAGCTAGCTTAGCGAATGTCTGATGGTTAGCCTCGTTCGTAGTTCGGTTCGAAGAGATACGCCACGTGCCATCATGAGAGAGCTCAAGCCTGTCGGCTGTGGCTAGTGGCACAAGGGGGCGGATCTCGCCCACGGTTTTTAGGCTCTCTGTCGGCGCAGAGGAGATCAATCGTTCATGGTAGGCGCTCAACGCCCAGAGTGCCTCAATAATCTCAGGCTTCCCTTGTCGCGCGAGCCGCGTGGCAACCCGCACGTGCGCACCCCATGACTCGATGAGACCTTCGGGACCGCCTCTCCCAGAAAATGATCCTTTGATGGAGTGGTGAAGCCCTGAGTTTCCATGGCGC
>JBIIYC010000094.1:0-10201 GCA_044347025.1 Bdellovibrionota bacterium | reverse complement strand
AAATGAGATTCTGGTAGCGCGTAATCAGCAGATCGACGAGGACTTGGCTGCTAAGATCTCCAATTCTGGTCTCGATACTGTGCTCATCCGCTCGGTACTCACATGTGAGTCTCAGCGTGGAGTGTGTGCACTCTGTTACGGACGAGATCTTGCTCGCGGTCACTTGGTTAACATCGGAGAGGCTGTCGGAGTTATCGCCGCACAGTCCATCGGTGAGCCAGGAACGCAGCTTACGATGAGAACGTTCCACATCGGAGGCGCAGCCCTCGGTCGAGCAGAGTCTACATCGCTTGAGGCTCGTTACGCAGGTAACGTTCAGTTTGACGGTGTTCGATTGGCTCGTCGTCGTGATGGAAGCTCAGTTGTTATGAGCCGTAAGAGCGACATCCTTATCGTGGATAAGGCCGATGGTCGTGAGCGTGAGCGGCACCAGCTCGTATACGGTGCTCGTCTTCGAGTAGAGGAGGGCCAGGAAGTTAAGCCGGGCGCTCTGATGGCTGAGTGGGATCCGTTTACTATTCCAATCTTGTCCGAGCTTGCCGGCCGCGTTGAGTGGGTTGATGTAAGCGAACATACGATGGAGGAGCGCACTGATGAGCGCACCGGATTCGTAGAGCGAGAAATCGTTCAAGCTAAGGACAAGAGCAGCGACCTCCGACCTCGTATCGTGATTCACGGCGAGAACGGTGACACTCGAGTATACAACCTTCCAGTTGGCGTTCGCCTCGTGGTTGAGCACAACTCTGATATCGATGCCGGAGACGTCATCGCGAAGAGAGAGCGTGCTACAACTAAGACGAAGGATATTACCGGCGGTCTCCCACGCGTTGTGGAGCTCCTTGAGGCTCGTAAGCCGAAGGATCCAGCTGTTGTCAGCGACGTTGATGGCGTTGTTGATTTCGGTGAGGATTCCCGCGGTAAGCGTAAGATCGTTGTTACACCTGACTTCGGTGAGCCGCGTGAGTACTTGGTTGCGAAGACCAAGCACGTTGTTGTTCAGCGTGGTGACCGTGTTAAGTCGGGTGAGGTTCTCACCGATGGCGCGGTTAACCCACACGACATCCTGCGCATCGAGGGCGTGAAGGCGCTCGCTGGATACCTTGTAAACGAGGTTCAGGAAATTTACCGACTCCAGGGTGTGCGTATCAACGATAAGCACATCGAGGTAATCGTTCGTCAGATGCTCAAGCGTGTGAAGGTGAGCGAGTTCGGTGATAGCAACTTCCTCGTAGGTGACAACGTAGAGCGCTTCCGTGTAATGGATGAGAATCAGCGTGTCGTTGCAAATGGCGGCAAGCCAGCAACATACGAGCCGCTGCTCCTCGGTATTACGAAGGCAGCTCTCTCAACGGATTCGTTCATCTCGGCAGCAAGCTTCCAGGAAACCACAAAGGTTCTCACAGAGGCTGCAGTTTCGGGCCGAGTGGATCACCTCCGTGGTCTCAAGGAGAACGTGATCATGGGTCGACTCATCCCGGCTGGTTCCGGAGTTGAGGCGTACCAGGCTCGTCACGTGCGAGTTGAGGGCGAAGAGGCTGAGCCTCAGAAGAAGCCACAGTCTGATTACAAGATGAATCAGACCTCTCTGGAGAGTCTCCAGGGCTTGTTCTAAGTGACATAGGTAGCGGCAACGCTAGCTAAGGGAAGAGGGGGCCTTCACGGGCCCCTTCTTTTTTGTAGCTTCCCGTCTAGCGGACTGGCCATACGAATCCGTAAGGACTTATTGGGTGGACAGGGAGTCACGCCTTAGTGTCCTGCGAGGCGGCCCGTTGTCCCGGTCGACCATGCAGAAAGGTACTCCCGCGTGCTTTGTGGAATGCTTTAGACTGGAAGAGCACGAGAGTGCCTGGTGTGAAGGGTTGACCGCTCGAACGCACTGGTTTCGAGGAGCAATCCCAGATCGTGTATCACAACGGCGAGAGCTCCGTGGGGGGCGTCGTTTCCGAATCGTTTATGTACGCTCTCACAATGTCCATGACGCAATCTTTTGTGACCAACTTGGTAGCAACTATGACACCGTTGTTTCCCATTCTTCGGTGGCTCGGGTGCGCTTCTCTTGCGGTACTATCCGGTTGTATGTGGCGCCAGCAGCCCCAGTTCGTGGAGCCGGCCCCAGTCGTTCAGATGGAGGCAGAACGAACGGACCCGTGGATTCTCATCGATGGGCGCTCGAAGCGAATGACGGTCTATCGAAAGTCCGGACCTCCGGTCGTATTCGAGGGGGTGGCATTTGGCGCCGCCGGCGTTAAGGAGAAGCGGCGAGCTGGAGATGATACGACTCCTCGGGGAACCTACACCGTTGGTTGGATCCGAAAACAGAGCAAATTTGTCCATTTTATTGGCCTAACCTATCCATCGCTTGAGGATGCGGAGCGTGGCTATCAGAATGGTGTTATCAACCTCCGGACGTTTGAGCGCATCAAGAGGGCGATTGAGCAGGGAAGGGTTCCCCCGCAGGATACCGCACTAGGCGGATTTATTGGTATTCACGGAGTCGGGCGTGGCAGCCTCTCGATTCATCGTGTCGCAAATTGGACAGCAGGATGTGTCGCTGTGGATAACAAACAGATCCGCGAGCTATCTGCCCTTATACGCCCCGGTATTCAGGTTGAAATTCGATAAGCCTCGCTCTGCGGATTCCTTCTTGATTGTGTTCCGAGACAAAACGGGATACGAGTGTAGAAACAGATGAGGTTGCTTCGCGCTCGTGTTCTGTGTGTGGTCCGCTCTCATGGTCCACATGCGCTGAAGCGCATATTCGGGAGAAATACTATGAAAAATATCAGAATGTTTGCGTTGGCAGTTGGAGCATGCGTATCAATGGGTTGCGCAACGACTGGTGACGTTCAAATCGCTCGCGATGAGGCGACAGAGGCGAGTCGCAAGGCGGATGAGGCTCTTGAGGCTGCTCGCGAGGCACGCCGTCTTGCTCAAGATGCAGAGGCTCGTGCTGCACGATCAGAGGAGATGCTCAATCGTAGCTTCAAACGGTCGATGTATAAGTAATCGCGACAATCGAGCGAGAGGTAAGAGTTCGTATGCACTACGAACTCTTACCTCTCGCTGTATCCGGACATTCTCCCCGAGATCGCTCACATGTCGCGATCCCGCAAAGGACCTGCGTTTAATATCGCTCCTCTAAGTACTGCCGGACGGCATCGTCATCATCTTCGTCGCCAGTAGTTGGCATGCCGCGCCGTTCTATCGCTCGCTCTGAACGCGGAAGTGGTGTGGCAGCAGGAGTTAGATACCTCGAAAGTGCCTCTTCGTACTCCTCGCTCACCGTGCGAGGAATTCCACTGCTCGTCATGGCGGGGCGCGAAGGTCGCGGCTCGATCGGTGCGGCGAGCGAGATTTCATGCGGGATGCCGTTCCCTTGCTCCGTTATCGATGCTATCTGCTCGTCGTTCAAGGAGACGGACGAGCCTAGGCTAGAGCGAAGTAATCGGATGGTCTGCTCGACAGAAACTCGCGGCGCCGGCGGCGCCGCATCGTCTTCTCCCTCTTCGAGAGGTTGGTGCACGGAGAGAAAAATGCGATCTCCGAGCCGTCCTATTTTTATCGGTTCGTCGACGAGCACGACTGGCGTGTTCACCGACACGAGATCGAACAGCGACTCGATATCCTCTGGGTACATTCGAATACACCCGTGCGTCACCCGCATGCCAATTCCGAATGCCTTGCGTTCATCCACGCCGTGGATGAGGTAGGTCGGTATACCGAGTCTTAACGCAAATTTTCCAAGCGGATTTGTAGGATCTCCACCGGGGATGACCTCCGGCAGGGGATCTCCATCGCGTGCATGCTCAGCTCGGATCGATGGCGGTGGTCGCCACGGCGGATTTCGCTCTTTGGTGATAACTTTCGTTGTGCCGAGTGGCGTCCTCCAATCCATTCGGCCGATGCTCACGGGATAGGTTAGAATCTGTTGCGGGGCTCCCTTACGAGGTGTTGGGTAAAAATACAGACGTAGCTCAGGGATGTTCAGTATGAGCCCTTTTCGAGGAGCACTTGGAAGGATGTACTGATGCGGAATGATAACCTTGGTTCCTTCGCCCGGAATCCAACGGTTAACTCCCGGGTTCGCTTTGACGATCTGGTCATATCCGAGATCGAACTCACGAGCGATATCAACAAGGGTCTCATCATCCCTAACCTGTACATAGCGGAGGTCTCCGACCAGAGAATCCGAGGGATTCTCCAGTTCAAATCGTTCGGCATGAGCGCTCATCACAAGGAGGGATTGGAGGCTGAGTGTAATCAGGACGAGGAGTCGAGTATGCATGTCTGAAATGGACATAGCAGAGAAACGAGAGCGCGTCACGGGACTTTCGGGGGAGGGCAGGTATGCATGCTGTGTACGCTAGCAGGAGGATGAATGATGATTTCCCGTTGTCCATTTTGATGGTTGGACTCCCTTCTACGCCAAGACTTCGGTGGACAAAGCAATGTTGTTGGAGCTACCAAAAAATCCTCAACATATCTTGGGGGATATGCCCCCGCTGCCGTGAACACTACGGTGGACTCTGGATCGCTGATGCCTCGGCGGAGCGTTAACCAAGTCCGGTCCGGTTTGTGCGTCGTTTGGTCAAAACCTCACAATGCTCCGGACGGAACCATTTTTACCACCCTGTTAGAGTTGGTTTTAGTCACGGATAGTCTCGCCACCAATAAAGGTCAGCTACTAGTGAATATCTCTGTGATACCATGAGAGCGTGTACCCAGGGCTAGTCTCTCAGCATCGCCCCGGGCGGTTGGTCAGCTCAGTGTAGGATATCTCATGCGTGGATTTTTTGCGGCATGCCTCATCGTTCTCTCGGGCCTTTTATGGGGGTGCTCGGGGGGATTTAATTGCCCATTTGATAAGCCTGCGTGCTGTGACAATGTCGTATTCGGCTGTGGCGCGTTTGACCTGCCGGATGGGTGTAGCTGTGAAGATTATGCGCTGCGATCCTTTAGTGGTGCGAAACGTGATAACGCTCATCCGCAGTCGGGATTGATGTCTGTGGATTCCACAGCGCGCGAGAGAGCGCTCTCAGCCTCTGGCACCTGGAGATCTGTTGGACACAAAACGGTGTCAGCCTCATGCCCGCTCTTTCCCAATCGTGTAACCCGAACACTTATTATTCGTCAGACTGGAGCTCGAGTGCGGGTGAAGATGATGGGATACGGTACTCTACGGGGCACGCGTGTTCGCAACACTGTGCGAGCCCAGGGAGCCTACAAGGTGCCGGCTCTCGGATGTATCGCCTTTGTTCGATCGCAGCTCTCGGTAGAGAGCGCAGTCAGTAGCCCTCACACCGTCGCCATAGACTGGCGATGTCAGCAACGAACAAACTCGTGTTCCGTGACCTATCGCGGCATTGCGAAGAAGCTTGGATAGTCCCGCTCGGTGATACGCCGATCGCTACAACGCTACCATCCTACGAGCGTTCCGTTTCTGACCTCGTAGACGGAGGGGTAGTTGGTGACCGATCCTCCAGCAGTAAACGTAATTGTTCCCGAGGCTCCCTGGACATTATTGGTCGCCGCGAGTTCGTCGCGGATTGCATGACCGGAGCTGCGAGCCCGTTGAATCGCAGCAGCCAGGGTGCGGATTCCGTCGTACCCCCAAGCCACAAGTTGTGCGGCTTCGATGGGTTTGCCGAATTTCCTGGCGTAGCTGTCCTTCATGCGTTGCAACGCAGGAGAGTCGGGAGCGACGGTTTGCGTGTATAGAAAACGTTCGGCTGCTGGACCCAGTGCCTTAATAAAGTCCGCGCTCAGGACGTCTGAGGTCATAAAACGTGGAGCTGATTTTAACTCCCAAAGAGTCTTGAACGTCGCTACGAAGTTATCCTCGAGTGGTGCATACACCAGCTCTGCGTGACGGCTCCGGAGTCGAGTTGCGATACCTCGAAAGTCTGACTCACTCGGGGGGAGCTCTTCGTTAAACACTACCACCCCACCTGCCTTGATGAACGCATCTCGAAAGTAACGAGCTGCATCCTGAGACCACTCGCGACTGTTATAGAGTATGGCAACTCGTCGAACTCCGAGGTCCTGGTACGCAAACTGAGCCGCCTTTTCTCCTGTACCGGGAGCCCAACCGCCGACCCCAAAAATCTAGTCTCCAAGCCGATCAAGCTCCGGCCCGGCATCCCACAAGACAATTGTTGGGACTCTCGATTTCTCGACAATCTGGGCGATTGGCTTAGTCTCCGATAGGGAAGTTACGAGCATCCCATCGACTTTGTCCTGGGCAATCAGCTTCTGTGCTGCTCCTACGGTAAGTTTGCTGAGGAATTGACTATCTTCAATAAGGAGTTGAATTGGCTGTCCGGCCTCACTAAGCTCCTGTGCACCGAGTTCAATACCCTCTCTGAATGCATTTCCCTCCCGTGCCCATTCCCCCGATAGATGAGCGATTACTCCAATTTTTATAGGCAGAGTGTCTGCGTGGGAGAGCGGGGCCGAGTAAAGGGCACACCCATAAACCAGAAAAAGCAGGTAGTGGACTATGCGCATCGTGGAAAATATTCCCTATCAACTCACACTCATTGATGTTTTTGAGGGTATGATGAAGTATGTGTCTGATCAACCTCTTTTTTGGGGAGACTACGGCCACGCAGTATGGGGATGATTGTGCAATATCTAGGGCGGTGCTTTCTCGTGCTGCTGGGCATCTCCGTGGCGCTTGGCTTAGTCGAGGGCGCGCGTCGTCTCGATAATCGTGCACGACGCGGAATACCGTTTCTTACCAATCCGAGCTCGCTATGGGATGAGCGTCGTGGGTGGATTGGCAAGGAGCATGTGCTTGGGCCGGCGAGTCCGAATCCTATTCTTGTTCTTGGAGACTCATTTACTGAGGGGCTCACCGTTTCATCGGAGCAGATGTGGTTTGCTCATCTGCAAAGGCAGTTTCCTCATACGCAGGTCATCGCGTATGGAGGTTTGGGGTATGGCACCTTGCAAGAGTTAATTGTGCTTGAGGATTATTTGAGAAGTGGAGTGCGTCCCTCTCTGATAGTGGTGCAACTGTGCAGTAACGACGTCATCAACAACTACTTTCCACTTGAGGTCTTTAGTTATGCCCAGCGTCCGCCAGCGCCGCGCCCGTACTTGGAAGACCGGGAGGTTGTCGTGCGCTTTCCGCGTGCATACGGTGAATGGCTCGCACCGATAATCGGCGTATCACAGGTTGCTTATGCGCTCAGTACCCGCTGGGATATGGCGACGGTGCAGCGCGCAGCTCGCGACTCGACCGATTCTATCGAGAGCCGTATTCAGCGTCAGGGCTTCTCGGACTCCGACTATCAGGCCGGGATGAAGGTAACCGAGCGACTGTTGGCTCGAATCAGAGAGGTGGCATCAGGTGTTCCAGTCGTCCTTATGCTAGTGGACGATGTTGAGCCATATACGAGCGCTCTTCGCGATATTTCGCGGAATGTGGAGCTTCCCATTGTGGTACCTCAACGAATACGAAGCGTCCCGCCAACCGGAAAATTACCCGATGGGGCGCACCTCAATGAAGAGGGGAATCGTTTGATTGGAGAGACCTTCCTGGAGGTGGCGCGAGCCAGAGGATTGCTTGCGAGCGAGGTCTCGCTTGAGGGACACTAGCAGGGTGGTGAAAAAAGACTTCCTGTTGCGCATTTCGATAGTTTGACTGCAACTTCGTTGGAGCCGCCGAAAAAATCCTCAACGTATCTCAGCGGATACGCCTCCGGTTTTTTCGTCGTCTCCGCCTTGTTTCGTCAAAACTCTCAAAATGCTCACGATGGAACCTTTTTTCATCACCCTGCTGGCAGGTTGGTGAAAAAAGACTTCCTGTTGCGCATTTCGATAGTTTGACTGCAACTTCGTTGGAGCCGCCGAAAAAATCCTCAACGTATCTCAGCGGATACGCCTCCGGTTTTTTCGTCGTCTCCGCCTTGTTTCGTCAAAACTCTCAAAATGCTCACGAGGGAACCCTTTTTCACCACCCTGCTAGAGTTCGAGCCCTTCGTATCTGGCGTGGCGTGTGTTAGAGGTGCTGTATCCTAACCGCAGTATTACGAATGAGGTAGCTGAATGACGTATGCAGCCCTTTCTGGAGTCGATGTGGAGAAACAAGAGATGCCTGACGGCGTTCAGATCGTACCACTTGCGATGCATCAGGACTATCGTGGATGCTTTACCGAATTGCTGCGCAGGGCGTGGTTGCCGCACTTTGAGCCCAACCAGATCAATTTCGTGGTATCCGAGCCGAACGTTTTAAGAGGCGTGCATGTGCATCGGCACCACAGCGACTTTTTGGTTTTTGTGAAGGGAACCGCGATCGTCGCATTAAAAGACCTTAGGCACTCCTCTGACACGTACCTGTGCGGAGGACTCTTTACCTTTCACGATACCGCACTTCAAGGGATCTTTATCCCACCAGGTGTCGCGCACGCGTTTTACTTTCCGTCCGGAGGCGCACATCTGTATGCGGTCGATCGTTACTTCGATGGAAGTGATGAGTTTGGATGCCGTTACGATGATCCACAGCTCGGGTTGTCGTGGCCGTGCAGCAATCCGCTTCTATCACCCCGAGATCGGAGTTTGCCGAGCCTAGGGGAGCTTCTTAATGAAATAGATACCTGGCAATCCGGCGACACATCCGCGTAAGCCAGGGATACCTCCTAATTCTCTCTGCGGTCTGCCATGTGAGGCTTGAGTGGAGTGCCTCGAGGGTAGCCTGCGTCGATGCCTCTGCGACGCGTGCCGCGCGAAGCTCGTCTGCTCGCGCTGCGAGCTCGTGTTGTGTCTGTAGGAGGTGGCTTTGTGTGGTGGAGAGTGTGTTCGACAGTTCAGCGATGATTCGTTGATCATTTCGTAGTCGAGCCATGCAATACGAGAACGTCGCCGCGGTTATATCGTGAGAGAGATTGGGTCGCTCCAGGATCTCGCTCCATGTTCGTATCTCAGCGAGGCGCTCATCGAGGCTCCAGTCTTTTCTCAGATCTTTGCCACAGTGAATGATTGTGGCTGCGTAAATCCCGGTAGCTCTGAACGATGGTGCCGCTATGCACTGCTGCCACATATACAGATCCGTGGGTATTCCCTCCGGTGTGGTGCGCCAGCCACATGGTAGCGAGCGATAGAACTCCAATGAATGGGTAACGGCGGACAAGGAGAGAAAATTAAGACCAGACCGAATATCGTTCACCGAGTCAGCTATCTCGATGCCTCCTACATGGAGATAGAGTGTCTTACCCTTAAGTCCTGGAATCGAGATGGCGCCAGCGTCGTCGCTCATCGTTTCAGGTAGCACATGCACGGGAAGCGTATGCACGAAGGTATAGCCATTTTCTAGATACCGCATGATTGTGGAGAGATGCTGCGGAAGCATCAGATCATCATCTGATAGGTACGTTACGTATCGACCCGACGCTTCCTGGAGCGCCGTATGTCGATGGAGCTCTCCGTGTCGGGGTCCCTTCGGATTATCGAAAAATCGGACCCGCGGATCTTTGCGAGCAAAGGATGTGATGATCTGCCTGCTCTCATCCGGGCAGCCATCTCCGACAATAAAGAGCTCAAAGTCCGGGTAGTCCTGAGCCAAGACGGATGCAACCGAGTAGTGCAGGGTACGACAGTTGTTGAATGTCGGCATCAGTATCGTGAAGTGCGCCATGGGTACTAGGTGTCTTGATAGCCTCGAATAGCCTCCAAAGCGCGAATAATCTGGATAGAGTCATCGACTGAGCTCTTTGGAGACGGTGCGTCGCCCCGAAGGTATCGCAAAAAATGGTGAAGCTCTGTTTCGAGCGGCATGTTTGGTGTGAATGGGACGGATATCGGTAGAGGTGGCGTTTTATCCTGGGGATCTCCGTAGACATAGACCGAGATCTCATGATCATAACTATCACTGAGAACAGCAACGGCACGCTCGAAGTACAATTCAACGCCACGATGAGTCCGTGGAGAATGAGATGATACATCGATGATAATCGATGGGGCTCCGGGGGAAACAAGCGTTTGAGCATACACCCATCCGGAGTGTGACTCAGTGACGCTCCGAAAGTTCGTCCGTACCTCCCCAAACAGCTCAAGGAGTATGGAGAGATCGTGGGGAATCGCGGTCACAATGGCGTCCACATCTTTTTGTGATGAGCCCCATCCGAGTCGATACAGTTTGGCGCTTCGCAACGAGCCATACGTCCCTTGCTGAAGAAGTTCTTTGAGCTTAAGGATCCCG
>JBIIYC010000272.1:0-2987 GCA_044347025.1 Bdellovibrionota bacterium | reverse complement strand
TGAGGCACTCTGCAATCAAGCCCCCGGTACACGATTCGGCGGTTGCGATCGTCGCTTTCCGCTCGATCAAAAGCGCTTGAAGCCTCTCGAAGAAATTCTCCTTGGAGTTTTCAGTGTAAATCAGACCCGAACCGAGTGCCGATCGAACCTTCTCCGCCGACGGGCCAAGGTCAAACGACTCGACTGCTTTCAACCCTACGTGAATCTCAGGCATCGCGGCCCGATAAGAGACGGTTACCTCGCGGGGAAGCCCACACTTCTCTACGAGCTTGCCAACGTACGACTCCGGCATGCCAAAGGTCTTAAAGCTAACTTTCTTTACCGTCTGGATGCCCTGCGCCCGCTCCATAATGATCGGCAAAACGGAGTCGGTGAACATCTTCTTAAACTCACGCGGAACCCCTGACAACGAGCATACGACTAGTCCATCATCTCGGATCATCGTGAAGCCCGGTGCGGTACCTAGCTCATTCGGAATCATCGTCGCACCGACTGGAAGGTATGCCTGCTTGATATTCGAAGCATCCAGCGGCCGACCTCGTTTCTGCAGGAAGCTCTCAAGGTGTTGGCGGGCTTTTGGGTCCTCGTACAAGCCAACGCCGAAGAACTCTGACACGATATCCCTCGTGAGATCGTCAGTCGTCGGACCCAGCCCACCCGAGGTAATAATCAACTTACTTACGGAGCTAAGCTCCCGTAGCCCAGTGACAAGCTCAACGCGATCGTCATCGACTAACAGCACTCTTTGTAGTTTTAACCCGCGATCGGAGAGTGCCTGTGCAACGAAATTAGAATTCGTATCAACGACTCGCCCATCAAGTAATTCGGAGCCTGTCGCTAAGATCGAAACAGGAAAACTCATGCCTTCTTCTTAGTATCAGCAGTATCTGCAAGAGCGATACTCTTGTGCGTCTTCTTCATCTCCGCAATTTGGATCATAACTCCCTTCGGAGCCTTGATCTCAGGCGCGCTCTGGATAACTTTCGCCTTCATTGGGTCAACGTATTTGCCCTTATCGAAGAGTCCGAAGTGAAGATGCGGTCCAGTTGATAGTCCCGTGTTGCCGAGATTACCAATCACACTTCCACGTTGCACACGTGCGCCCTTCTTAGCACCGGCGGCTATCTTAGAAAGATGCATGTACTCAGTTGTGTAGCGCGAGTCATGCGCAATACGCACCATATATCCGGTGGAGGCTGTGTATCCGGAAAAAACCACAACACCATCACCGACCGTTCGTACGGGGGTTCCGATCGGCGCAGAGAAATCAACCCCGTTGTGCGGCCGAGTTACATGCAGCACCGGATGAAACCGCGCCTTGGAGAACATAGAACCAATACGGGTAAACTGAACCGGATAGCGCAGGAACGCTTTGGTCGGCATCTCGCCCTTCTCGTCGAAGTAGCGCACAGTTCCATCAGGGGCGACATCGCGAACAACGGCGAACATCTCGCCGCTCAGAAAGAGTGACGCCGACTTAATTGTGCCGCTTTCAACAACCTTGCCATTTTCAAGCACCTTTTCATCAAAGGTAACCGTGAAGCTGTCTCCGGCCTGGAGATCCTTTCTAAACTCAACCCGGGAACCGAAGAGATCTACAAAATCATCAACAACGGAGTAGGGGAGATCTGCTGACGTGGCTGCGTCCACCAAGGAGGAATAGATAACCCCCGAAACACGACGTTCTCGAGTCTGAATCTTTGCTTGCTCAATGCGAGGGACATACCCTGCGTCAGAACCGCCGGTGATAACAAGAGTGGCACCTGCGCCCAGCTCACGACGAAGCTCCACTACATCATCACCCTTGCGAGTCACCGAAACTACTTCGCCAGCTTTTAGAGAGGGATGTTTGTGAGAGAACGCTGAAATAAACGAATGAACTGCGTGCGGTGCTCCCTTAATCTCCTTCCAGAGAGAGGCGATCGTCGTTCCGCGACGAACCGTATGGTGAAAGGTCTCCTCGAGCGGCTGTGTTGCTACCGATGCAACTGGCTCATTTATAGCTGCAACTGCCCGAATTTGTTCCGATTGGAAAGGGCTATCCTTGCTATAGAGCAGATCCTTGGAGCTCTCACCCGACCCCCACACGCCCTTGAGCTGTTGGCCGACTGGCGTTCCTTGAACAATAAAATATCCCGCCAGGGTCAGAGCACAGCACCTGGCAACAACACTATACGCTTTCATGCTGCCCGGGACTGTATGACGATATATACTAGCAGGCAAGCGCCCCACCTTACTTTAAAACCTCGTTCGTCATTTTAGCGTCTGGGGCGGCCCACCAAGACTATGAATATTCTCGCCATCGACGTAGGGACAGTTCGTGTAGGGTGTGCAGCGTCCAACGCCGCTGTTGGGATTCCATTCCCGGTCGCGGTGTGGCCGCGAGCCCAGGCTCGGGCCGAGAAAGCACTCCTGGCAACTATCGCCGAACGGTCTGCAGAGTTGCTGGTCGTAGGGCTTCCCCTCGGCCCGCACGGTGAGAAGACTGCTATCTGCGAAAACATCGAGGCCTTCGTTACCCGTCTTGCTAAGAGGACCCCCATTACGATTGTATATGTAGATGAGGCATTCTCCTCCGATGAGGCGACCCAAAGACTACGCGCGGCCTCGGCATCACCTCAGGAGATCGATGCCTACGCTGCGTGCTTAATCCTTGAGCGATACTTGCAATTACATCCACCCCAATCCCGCACCTAGTGAGGCCCAGTGTTACGAAAGTCCCTTCTCGCTCTTCTCTACATTGCAATTCCGGTCGTAGTTGCCTTGGGCACCTACCGCGCACTTCATTTCTATTTTCTCGATCCGCTGAACCCCGCGCTCACCGAGACCAAGCTCGTAGACGCTACGGAACAACGATCCTTTAAAGAGATCGCCAAGAGCCTCGAAGACCAAGGCTTAATTCGAAGTAGTCGATCACTGCGACTGATGGCGCGACTCCAACACAAAGACACCCTCGTCAAAGCAGGTGAGTACGAATTCTCTCCCGC
>JBIIYC010000288.1:0-2566 GCA_044347025.1 Bdellovibrionota bacterium | reverse complement strand
AAAAAATCCTCAACGTATCTCAGAGGATACGCCTCCGGTTTTTTCGTCATCTCCGCCTTGTTTCGTCAAAACTCTCAAAATGCTCACGACGGAACCCTTTTTCACCACCCTGCTAGGCATCCAGACCTCCCCGTGCGCGAAAGAGCAAGATTGGCAGTTTGAGATTACCTGGTATATCCTACTACTTGGCCGGTTGATGAGACACCGAATCGGCCAAAGAGAAGGGTATAAGTACAATGTTTTCAACACCGGACCAATCAGGCTTCCTCACCACAACGCTCGAAAGTGCCCTCGCCTGGGCCCGTAAGTACTCCCTTTTCTCCTACCCGTTCGTAACGGCGTGCTGCGGCATGGAGTTCATGTCAGTTAACTGCTCTCACTACGACACGGACCGCTTCGGAGCAGCCTTGCCCCGCTTCACTCCTCGACAGTCAGATCTGTTGTGGGTAGTAGGCACGGTAAATCACAAACTCGCTCCGGTGCTGCTACGTGTGTACGAGCAGATGACGGAACCTAAGTGGGTGGTTGCCTTCGGAGCGTGTGCGTCGTCGGGTGGATTTTACGACAACTACACAACTGTCGCCGGCATTGACAAGATTATCCCCGTCGATATGTACATACCGGGATGCCCACCGCGACCAGAGACCGTCCTCGATGCGCTCATGCATCTGCAACAAAGCATACAAACTTCCAAGCAACAGGTAGTGCCATCACAAGGTGGAAAGCAGTTTCATCCAGAGCTGCCACCGCTACTCGGGCAGCCGATCGACACTCGACGCACCAAGCCGGTGTGAGTGGGATGACCACCCCGACTCCCCAGCCGTCCCCCCGTTCCAGCCGCCTATCTATCATCAATACGATATTCGGTGATGTTGTCGGCCGCCGGATCGCTGTTATCGGGATGGGCGGGGGTGGTGATATCGTTTCAACAATTCCTTTGTGCTGGGAGCTGGAGCGCCTCGGCGCCGAACCGATTCCAGGGGGCTTAACTTGGAAACGAGTTGTGCACGATCCCACGCACCGACCACGGACCCTCGAGGAATTTCTCCACATCCGAAAAATCGCGCCGCACATAGCCGTATGCGGCCCGGACACGCAAACAGTTGATAATATAAGGCACGTCGAAGCGGATATCTCTAAGGCGATGCAGGGTCGGGAAGTTCTCATACTGGATCCATCAGGAGGCAGCCGAGCGATAATGGAGAGCATGCGCGAGGCTCAATCGACCCTCTCCATCGATGCATTCATCGGAGTTGATGTTGGTGGAGACGTTCTGTGTAACGGCCACGAGACAACTCTGGAGAGCCCTCTCTGCGATCAAACGATCCTCCACGCGCTCGCGGAACAAGATGCCAAGGTTATCCTCGCCAGCATGGGCACGGATGGCGAGATTCATCCTGCCGACTTCATCGCGCGCTTCGCAACCATCCACAGTAAGCAGGGCTTCTTGGGCGCTTTTGAACCCCACGCCTCCTCCCTGGAGGAGTGGGAGCGCATCGTACGAGACGCTAAAACTGAAAGCTCGAAGTTTGCGATCGGTGTGTGCAAACGAATCTCTTCTGAGCGCGCACAGAAGATTCGGCACGAGCTTACTACCGAGCCACTCGCAACAATTACCGATCTCCTCGGAGCTGCCGAGCCTTTCTCGCTTCGCGCCGGCGCTCGCACCGGCTTCCTCTCCGAGCTCACCGCTTTCTACCTTGGGTTTGATGCGCGCACCGTGTGGAAGAGCGGGAGCTTCTCGACATTTTGGGATGCAGATGCATCGATATTTGAGATGGATACCACGCTTCGAGACCGTGGCATGACTACAGAGCTAACCGAACAACGATAGGAAAGCGATGCGACGCCTTCTCACGCTGACTATCGCACTCCTTTTGCCAACGGCGGCATTTGCTAATCCGCAAGAAGTGACCACCGCTACCCCCTCAATCGGACTGCTCCTTCCGCTCTCTGGGCAATACGCTGCATTAGGCACGGACGTACAACAAGGCATCGAGATCGCCGCGCGCGAACTTCCTCCCAATCTGCCGCTCAACTTGAGGTTCGCGGACTCAAGAGCAGATCCAAGTACATCGATTGCCGAATTTCGAAAGCTCGCACACGCAGAGAAGATCATCGGCGCTTTTGCATTCCGAGGTCCGGTCGGCATGGCGATAAACCCGATATCCCGGGCGCACCAGATTCCTCTATTGGGAGGGGTCGGCAACAAGGAATTCACAGCACAGAATGAATACGCGTTTCAGATGTGGCCGCCCTCAGATAGAGAGGGCGCGTTTCTTGCCACGCAGATTGCCCGCCTGGGACTCAAGAGAATTGCGCTCCTGACGGCACAGGATGATTGGCCGATCTCGGTGTCTGATGGATTCCGCGGAGCAGCCGTCCACAACGGGCTAGAGATTGAATATGATCACGAGACTCTACCGTCTGAGGTAGATTGGCGCTCTCAAATCTCACGAGTAAAGCAGAAACGCCCAGATGCGATTGTGCTCAACCTATCCCTTCATCAGATCGGCCCCTGCCTTCGCCAGATACGCGATGCAGGACTACAGGCGCCCGCTTTTTC
>JBIIYC010000271.1:0-2992 GCA_044347025.1 Bdellovibrionota bacterium | reverse complement strand
AGTTGAACCATATACAACCCCTTTCTGCAGAGTGACAAAACCTTATACCGCTGCACGAACCAACTACGCTCGGCCTATCGTTGTAGCAGTTGCCACTTCCCAATGAGACATCGGAAGAAGCATGAAATAACTTTAGCACTTTTTTGGGCTCACCGCCGATGTGTGGGAGCTGAATCGCATACCCATACCAATCGGTTATGAAGAAAACAGATTAGAACACCCCAAAACAGGGTCTACCATCGAGTTCCGATGCGGGAGCGCTCCTCATCCGTAAGCTCGCGCGGCGGACGGTGGCGAGGTGCCAACAAGCGCGCGCTTCGCTCCCTTCCCTGTCGAACCGCATCAACCACCATGGCGCCGAACACCAGAGCGACTCCCCACAGCACGACGTAGACTCCATCGCTAACTGTGGACACCATCGATTCAAATCGTCCCGCTTGGTAAGCCTGTGCCCGATAAACAGGATCATTGGCCAGGCGATAGTAGATTCCATTGAGCTCTGTTGCCGCCGATCCCTTAGACCTCTGCACATCCGCCCAGCGCTGGATGGCCTCCCCACCGGGGCCATCCCGAAGCGATGTCTCCACACTTTGTGCCTCTCTTGCTAGTTTCGCGATCGACTCACTGAAACTCCGCGAGAAACGTTCATCCTCCGAATGTGAAATGTTGGCGGCCTGCGCAAGAGACGTCCGAACCTCGCTCCAGAGATCGACCAAGTGCTTCCGAGGACGATACTCCTCTTCGGCCTGAACCAACTCAGTTCGCCAATCATCCCCAATCCTCCAGCGCTCAAAAGCGTTGCGCCCCAAAGCGGTTAGCTCTCGACACGAATGCAACAACCAATCGGGAACCTGTTCCGCCCGAGCAAGCCCTACGAGCTGCGCCGCTTGACGCTGATGCGTTTCGATCAAACGTCGCTCGTCGTTTATCCGGGAGAGCCGTTTCTCTACATCCGCTAGAAGTTGCGCTTCGCTCTCTGGAACTCTCACAACGGGATGCATTCGAAGATCCCGGATGACGGTATCCACGATATCCCGAGCATGTGCAATGCGAACAAAAGGCCCTTCGACTGGCGCTACGACGAGGCAGAGCTGGTTCAGGCGATCCCTGAATTCAACCAGTCGAGCCACATCACGTCGCTGGAATTCACGATGGTGTTCGGGAGATACAGCATCACCACTCCGCGTCGGAAGGACCGCTCTAAGCTCAGAACAATCCGCGCTGGGTGCAGGGGCCAGAGCTCCCAATGCTACAGCTGCGATTACGGAACGACGGGACTGCGAAATAGAGTTCATAGGCGCACGGTGCTAGCAAAATCGCGCGTGGATCCTACCGTATTGGGTCACTCAAAGATATACAAAACCCCTTCTGAGGGCCCGTTGGAAAACACGACTCACTCCAATCTCCGCATGCGCTTACTCCGGCCATCAGGGAGGTATATGTAGCGATAATCAACCCATCAGCTGGAATATACCACCTGCAACGGACGCACCCAACTACACTCGTTGTGAGGTATCTCTTGGCGTGCGGGGGCTCTTCACACGAGCACTGCGACTCTTTATCTGGTCTGCTATCGCTGTGATAGAGGAGTTTGTGGACGTAGTAATCTCTATGGGCCTGGCGAGTCTGTACAACCAAGTGGCGGTCGAGAGCCTCCGAAGCTCTGCATCGCTCTTATCCGGCTCACACAACGTGGAGAGAATGATTCCATCATCAACGAGCGGTTGAAGCCAATTAATACGCCGCAGAACTTGAGGTGTAAGATTCAGTGCCGTTCCGATCTCGCGGCCCGAAAAGCCGCGCTTACATCCAGTGAGGTTGGCGAGGTGCGCAATCACCTCTGGCACCGCCACCCTCATAGCATCGGTAGATGGTGAGTGCTCTCGAACCGGCTTAGTCCGTGTTTTGCTGGCAAACTGCCGAAGATCGTTCAGAGCTTCATGTCCCCGCGGGCTTACGATGAGGCCTGTCTGATTGCTATTGAGGGCAACAAACTCCTTCGATGCGAGCCTGCTGACCCAACGGGTAACCGCATCGGGGGGCCATGCTAAGCACCTGGCTAGGACGTTTAGTGTCACATCCCCATGCGGAGCAAGGTGTTCGATTGTGGCGAGGATATCGAGACGCGCGTTTGTATGGAGGGCATCGTACGCCGCTGTTGGCTGAGCCATTGCAGCGTTTCCGGTTAGGCTCGCAACCTCACTCGGCGAGCGCCACAGAAACTCGATCCCTTGCTTTGATGGAGCGACTCCAACCGCACGCCCCTTCTGGTCCAGCTCATAGGACAGGAACCCCTCGCGAAAGAGCGGTTGTGAAAAATCCTCAACAGCTCCCTGCGACGCGCGATCAACCCAGATGCGATGATCGAGCGGCAATGGCCGAAAGCCGTTGTCCGCCCACTCCTCCACGTACTCTTTGAGCACCGTTAAGCTCATAGCAGGTATTGGGCTCGTGGGGATACGAGGGGCATGCTCTGCTAGTTGGAGGGGAACAGTGACATAGTGCGGCATACGCGCCACGTCACAGCAGAGACGGTCTTCCTTACTCGTCTGACTTTTGGATGTAGCAGTCAAGACAGATATTGATGGCATATACCATTACCTATTAGACACGGGATATCATGGCTCCACGGCAGTTACGATACGAGCGATTGAAATGTCGCTCCGACTATTCTGGCTGCGGCACCATTCGGGCGGGCGCATACACACCGGTTGTAGTACCAAAGACTGGGCGCCCAACTGAACGAGCTGCATCGTAACGTGCTGGCTGCAATCATGGCTCAGCTTTTATTCTTTTGGAATGGCGTCCTCCTGAGCCGCTAGCAGGGTGGCACAGCATGATTTCGCGGCACTGTTTTCGATAGGTGGACCGCAACTTCGTTGAAGGAGCCGAAAAAATCCTCAACGTATCTCAATGGATACACCTCCGGTTGTTTGGGCATCTCCCTCTCGCCTCGTTACAAATCTCACAGAGCTCCGGGCGAAAGCCATTT
>JBIIYC010000269.1:0-2993 GCA_044347025.1 Bdellovibrionota bacterium | reverse complement strand
ATACGGCAACGTCGGGTCGCAGCTTCTCTCGCCCATCAGCTCAATAACCTAGCTTCGAAACACTCAGTTCTCTACCAGCACGAGCCGAACCTGCGTCGACCAAGATCCCTCAATTGCGCACCTCATCTTCTCTCTCGTTTCAGCGCCCTACGGAATCACGCACAAGACCTCTCTCGGGGCTTCAAGATTTTTTGCTCCAGATGACGACACCTCGTGCTGCCTTCACGTTGCAACTGGCTTTCCCGTAATCGCTCGGGAAGCGAGGCAAAACCTACCCGTAGCGAGAAAGTGGAGGTTGGCTTGATATCGGATGTTCAGTGCGGAAAAACGGACGTGTGTCCCCAAAATACATGGAGGATTTTTCCACGTGCTGAAACGCAAAGAGCAATCCAAGATCCGCTTTGGCAGCAGGGAGGGGTTTCGCCTCACTTCCCTGGGGTCCAAGGTATGAGAAAATTCCAAGGCCCAGATGCCATACCTTTCAATGAATGACGATCAGATACTCAGAGGCGCTCTGGGAGATCTCCCACTTCACTTCGAAGCTCCCTTCCACTCCAAACGCAGAATGGATCACGCATAGACTTAGTGTCGAGGTTTACCGGAAAGCCCGCAGCCGAGCTTCGCAGTCAGCCACAAACTCCGGCCGCACATCGGCTGCGCGCCCCTGAGAGATCTCCTCGGCGGCCAACTCCAACCACTCCTTGATGCGCTGGGGTGATTCGCCTGTATAATAGATTGCAGCTGCGTAGCAGGCCATGAAGGTATTGCCTGCCCCCGCTTCATCGAGATAGAGACGCTTCACCTCCTGGTAGCGTGGTCCATCACCTTGTTGAGCAATCGCTCGAACACAATAGTCGAAGAAGTTACTGTAGAATGCCGGCTGCTCGAGGGGAGCTGCAATGATCGCTCGCAAGAACTCAATTTTTGCTTCGTCATACTGACCCAATAACTTGTAGGCTAACCCGAGGTTGTTCGAAATTATCGGATCGTCGTGGAGCGATCGGGCGGCTTTAAGATAGGCGATGGCTTGCCGAATCTTAGGTTGACGCTCCGAGTCTATAAGAGTTTTTGCCCGCTCTCGTAAATGAGACTCATCGAAGCGGGTTATCAACTCCTGGGCTGTCTGCGCATGCCCAGTAGCTTGGGCGAGCAAGTCCCCAGCAAGCAAGAGCGTTGCCTTTACGCATGGGACAGATCCCTCACCAACTTTACTATCAGGCCCGACACTCTTGAGCTCCGCAGAGATCGTTTGGATCTCCTCTCTTCCGTTCGACAGGCACTGCTTTGCGAGTACGACCTCTGCCGGGAGCGGACCCTTGGTTGCCTTTTCAAACGATTTAATATCTGTCGAGAGATGGTCAGCTAACCGCACCGCCTCAGGCAATTCAACAGAGACCAATGCACGTTGAGCCGCCGGAGAGTCCTCGTGATCAGACGCTATCTGCTTTACCAATTCAGCAAAGGTTTCTTGATGTGCTGGTACAGCCCCAACAGCGGTGAACTCCTTCCATATCTCCGGAAGGCGGTCTGGAGAAGCATTCAGCACCGCTCCCCATAGACGAAGGGCCTCTTTGGGCTGATCGCATCGCACCAACTCTGAACCGATATCCTTCATCTGATTTGAGTCTGTTGCGTACGTCCGCGCCGTCTGAAGAGCTTTAACCGCTTGTTGAAGGTCTTTTCCGCCCGCCTCGGTACGATAGAGCCGTCCTAGAAGCATGTATGCCTCAAAAGCCGCACTTTGCTGCCAGTCGGGGATATCGTGTACTGGTGGGATTACCTCGCCGTCTTCGCTATCGATAACTCGATTGACCTCCACAAGTGCTTCGTCATTTCGACCAAGCATATGATAGAGGGTAGCAAGCTCCACTTTAGCAGCGATGTTAAGTGGACCATCCATACGCGCGGCCTTGAAATATCGTACCCCTGCAAGGAGGCCATGAGTGTCGACGGCTTCGGTTATCGCAGATCGTCCCAGGTGGAATAACTCGATCCGTTCATGCGCATCCCGGTATTCCTGCGCTGCTTGTGCATCCCGCACGGCAGCTTGAATAGGAGATTCGACCACCTCGACCAACTCGCGCAAGCTTTGTAAGGCGCCCTTGAAACGCTCACCGTAGTTCCTGGCTGCAAGCTCCTCTTCCAGCAACACTCGCTGCTGTTCGGCCGCTTCGAAGCTACTCACGACCCGTGAGATCTCTGCCGGCTGGCGCCAGGACTCCAACATGCGAAACGCCTCGAACTGCTCGTGCACCAGCTTGTATCGTTGCTGCAATTCAAGGTACGAGGTACGAAGGGTGTCCTCCTGGGTGAGAGGCTTCGGTGCCGGCGCCGACGATGGAGCTGATGTCGCCTCTGATGAGTGCGGCTCCGTGGGTGACTCGCTCGCCGACGACATCTTTTGGGGAGCGGATTCCGCTACCCGCATGGGAGAATTGGGATCGGATTTTGGCTGGCTCGCTTGCGGCATCGGCTGGTGCTCTCTCTCGTCGCTACCCTTCTCCTGCACTACAGGAGGAACATCAGGAGAGCTAGTTGCAGAGCTCTCCGGGGCGGCAGATGGGATGGCTGCCGTTTGAGATTCCTTCAATCGAGCAAACTCTTTGAGGATCTCTTTTCGATCGTAGCTTTGCTTGAGCCACTCAACTACGTCATCACGGTGTCGAATGCCTGAAAAAGTAAGCCCGGCCAAGGTCGTATAGGTGCTAATTCGCCGAGCCAGCCTTGCTACGCTAAAATTATTCGATGAAGTACTACTCACAACTACCCCCTTTATTCAAACCGGAGCTGCCTCCGTCCTCGTCATTATCCGCCCTCTCCTAGGCCGCTATGGCGCTCTGTACCTCGCGTGCTTCTACCTTGGTCTCCTGCTGAACAGCGGCGAGAAGGTGATCTCTGAGAGCAATCAACTCCTGCTCAGTCTTGAGCTCAGCATATTCGAACATAATCGTTATATTCGTTGGATCGAGATAATTGAGGTTCATCGATATTGC
>JBIIYC010000270.1:0-2993 GCA_044347025.1 Bdellovibrionota bacterium | reverse complement strand
AACCAGATGTCCTCCATCCCGTTTTTCCAATTATTCAGTGCGCCGCGCCCCTTCTCTCGCTGCCAAGAAATACGATTTAAGATGCAAAGGTTTTCCGACATGACTTCCTGAAGGGCAGAGGTAGATTTCCAATCGCCACAGAGGTAAAGCGAACCGTTCGGCTTGAGCAATCTACAGACCTCCGGGAACCATGAGCGCAGGTAGTTACGATACTCTTGCTCGCTTGAGCCCTTAAACTTCATTCCATGGAAATCTTTAGACAGGTTGTAAGGCGGATCAACGATGATCAAATCAGCAAAACCCGATGGAAGCATGGGAAGGACCGAGAACAGGTCACCGTTTATGGTCCTATCCACTATTTCTTTTAACGTTAGAGCGCGACGTCCATCTGCCCTCACAAGTCTAGTCGCCAGCCGGCTCCTTTCGGACTCTGTGATCGTCAATGTTCTGTTACGTTCGGCCCTGGCTTTCTTAGCTGTGCTCATGTAGCTAGATTAATGATGAAACACTCCCTCAGTCAATGACTAAGCACCTAATGTTGCAGCAAATATCAACTATATCCATGGGAGTGTACTGTTCATGTCGGCATGTACCCCGGCCACTAGTCCGTCCCCTTAGGTAACTAGTTCTGGCCACTTCGGTGATGCACGCTGAGGACGAAGCCGGACTCTTTTTGGTTTTGGGGCTCCATCACGGGGTTGCGGTCAATCGCGTTGAGACGAGGCTCTGGTGTGAGCATCTGGAGGCAGCCAAAGTGCACGCCATCAATTATCCCTTGGGGACAGGAGGGGCATGAGGTAGTAAGTCCGCTCCGATTTTCGCGTCCGTACTACTTAAGCCCCGAGAGCCCCAGGAGCATGCAGGAGCGCCCGTAACGCCTGAAATATCCGCGACCCCTTAATCCGTAGACTTGCCTCTCCCTCGGACACCCCCTCCCTCCTCACAGCCACACCCTGCATACGACACATCTGATACGCACGCGCATCATCCAGGGTACGAACTGCATCGAGTGCGTAGCCTGCGGTCACCTCGATGTGGTTGATACGGCATCGACGAGCAACTGCCGCTGCGCGCATCTCCAGGATCGCCTGTTTAAGGTCCGTGCTCATTTGACCTCCAGCTTATAGAAATTTTCCTCAAGTGCTCCGAGCATCTTTTTGTAGGCACCTTTCTCGTTCGGTAGCGTTAGATCTCTGACCTTCACAAAGAACCTGCAATCTCGCTCCTTACTCCATGAGGCAAGACCCGCAGTCTGAGCTTTGAACATCTCAGGAGGAAGCTCTCCATCAAAGGTAATGGTGCTGACTGGCAGAAGCGCTTGATCTTCGACTCGGTGTGGGAGCTTTTGGTCATGGATGATGAGTCCACCTGATGTGAGCTCAACCGTAAAGATGTACTCCGGTTTTCCTGTTCCTGGGTCTGCCCAACACGCTGGCTTCTCGGTTCCTTTGCCTTGTCCCTGCTGTTCGAACTTTCGCAGTGCGTTTCTCAGCTGTCCCTTCAAACGCCCCGCTTCAATCTCGGCCGCTTTGCATTGAACAACTTCCGCGCCTTGGGCTAACCCTGCCCGTACGATCGCCTCAACCTGGTCGGGAGAATTGTGTGAGAGGTTTGCTGATGCAAGTGCGGCGTGAACTCGTTCTGCGAGCTCCCTATCGCGCTCAAGGTGCTTGATAAATTCCTTAGGCTCCTTACCCTGAACCTTGGCTTCCTCAACATACTCTCGCATCACTGCAAATTCGGCTTGCTCACGCTTGTGAGATTCAAGCTCCTCTTTGAGTGCGGCGTTTGAATCCTTCACCACCCGTAGCTCGGTGAAGAGATCATCTATCGTTCCTTGGCGTCCGAACTTCACCTTGAACTGCTCAACCAGTATGAGGTCCTTCTTGGTGTCTTCGAGCTGTTTGGTGGCTACCTCTAACTGTGTGACCGTATCATCTAGCTTTTTGACTGTCTCATCGACCAACAGTGTGCTCGCGAGAAGAAGGCAAAACAGAAGCATGAGCGTGATCTCAGCCATCGTAAAGCCAAGAACTAATCCCTTTCGATACGCAGCTTTTCGCTCAAGAACCGGCGCCTTCATCGAGTATCTCCTAGCTAGCAAGCTGTTTGGTGACGCTCTTTGCAACCGATACGAGCGCAGAGTGCACGTCTTCGGTGTACTGGCGCGATTGAGCAAGCTCTGACGCAAGCGCCTCATTGTGGCTCTTCATCCTACGGACGGTATCGGCGACCGCATCCTCCAACTGTTTGAGCGCGGCATCGTGTCGGTTTACTATTCGCTGTGCCCCCTCTGAGAGCGATTGGGAGATCTGGGACAGAGAGGTTGTAAGCTCATTCTAGGAGATCTCAGTTCGGAACGACGCGCTCCGTTGGTCCTTAAGTACGGGCCGGTGATCCTGGCGGTCGTGGAGGAATTGAAGGGGCTTTCATCAGACCACACGCTGTATCGGTTTCGAGATTCTCTGTGTGCAGAGCTGCGCGAGGTGTATGCGCGGGATTACCAATAGCGGTGCGCGTAGGGTCTAAAGGGAGTCATAACGTGCTAGTGCGAGCCTGCTCCTAGTTCGAGGTTCCGGTGACATTCTCTGTCTACCTTCAGATGTGACTTCAGTAGTCGTGCAACTCGTTCCACACGGATAGGCAGTATGATACGTGTGAGTCATGATGCAACCGAGTAAACAGCCGCAAAAAGAGTCCCTGGCTTTTCCTGCGAGGCCCGCAGCGATGTTGGGGCCTCTCACGCAGAGCCCCCCTCGAATACTACAATACCTAGGTGAGGCTGGGGCGGTCGAAGTAACTCTGCGAGCGGTGCGCTAGGGAGCAACGGCCGTCTTTGATGATTACCCGGGTTTGGGCTGTGGGGATTAAAATTACTACTTGATGCGCTTACAGCGACTTCCACACGCCTTGCGAAGTTTTTTAACGAGCTTTTCCTGGGCTCGATAGGCCTCGTAGTTAACCTGCGCCTGCGCTCCCGCCTGGTAGCCGCC
>JBIIYC010000097.1:0-9763 GCA_044347025.1 Bdellovibrionota bacterium | reverse complement strand
CCTCATAGAAACCCATAACCAATCGCTGAAAGGCGTTTGGTGTGAGCTTCTTTGCCGCAATCAGGGCATCTAGTTTTACAAGGTAGCGGTCGAAATTCATTCGGAATCAGATCTATACTACAACGAAGGCTTCTTTCGAGAGCCTGTAGTGACTGAACTTGAGTTTTTATACAACGACGACTCCCTGTTTGCCGTATACAAGCCCGCTGGGATCCACTCGGTGCGGCTCCCTTCAGGTGGAGGGCGGTCGCTGGCCGATCTCTTGTGCGAGCGGTATCCAGAGCTTGAGCACGCGGCTCCCTCCTCTCTCGATGGTGGGCTCGTACAACGCCTTGACCTTGAAACAAGTGGGGTGCTGCTCAGTGCGAAGACCCCCGAGGTGTGGCAGGCACTCTATGATGCGCTCCTTGCTCGAAGGATTATGAAATCATACGTTGCGCTCGTTGCAGGCACCGTTTCTTGAGAGCTCTCGTTTATACATCCCGTAACAGGATAACCGATTCGTATCGAGGCGGATTACAAGCGCGAGATCTCCCCCCAGCTTACTAGTTAAGCTTTCTTTGGCTGAGCGTGGGCCTCGATCCACTCTACAATTACTGGAAGCGAAGCTCGTTCGGAAATGAGGCTCTGTTCAATCAAGTACACACCAGCTCGAGTTTCAACAGAGAGCTTCAAGCCGTTCATGTTTAAAAATACGGCGGTAAGCGCAAATGCCACCCGCTTTTTCCCATCAACAAAGGAATGATTCATGGCAAGGCTCTGCATCAAAGCAGCGGCTTGCTCTGAAAGCGAGCGATAATATCCAGATCGTGGTCGAGCAAGCGCGCTCTCAAGAAGCCCCTTGTCTAGTACACCTGGGGCGCCTCCAAATTTTTGAATTAAAATATCATGGAGGTAGAGCGCCTCCTCAAGCGTAGGATAGCTGGTCTCTCTCATCGAGCGAGCTCCTTAAGGAGCTCCTCATGATCGCGAATAACCTCATCAACGGCATTCCGGAAAGCAGGACGTACCTCGATTCGAGCAAGGTACTCAGCGACGGCCTCCGATACGATCGCCGAGATTGATCGATCGGAGCTCTCGGCGTAGTCGCGCAAGCGAGCGAGCACCTCTTTGTTAAGCTTTGTGCTGAACTTTTCCGTTGTATCCATACCCCTTATAGTGTCTTGACATGTCATGACTGGTCAAGACAAAAGACAGGGCTCGCTAACCACTTATATTCATTGGGGTTATCAACATACTATGTGCAGATGAGAAAGGCCTTCAAGGCTGGTAAAGAGTCGCAACCAGAGCGATGACACAACCTTATGCCACGAGCGCGAGCACTCAAGCACCGACCAGTGCCGCTCGAACCAGAGCCCGCCTCCAGTGCTCTTTCGATCGCTGCGTACCATCGGCTTCAAGTGGAATGGCAAGAAAGGTGCCTCCTTCCTCATGCACGATCTTCATTCCGCTAGCTCCGTCTGGAAACACTCCCTCTGTAAGAACTTCTGTGTACGGTTGAGAACCGAGGGGCGCTCTACGGTGCGCTGGATCGATCTCTAACAGTCCAAGCGCGGCCTCAGCACCTTCCTTTGAGAATGTACGCTCAACATAGCCAATATCAATGCCATCGGTTTGGAACTGTGGATTCGCGAGTATCCATGCATGAAACGGTATAGTCGTCGGAACGCCCTCAACTCGATACTGTTTCAGAAATTGAAACGCTCGGTACAACGCATCACTTCGAGAGGGGCCGTGTACAATAACTTTACTGATTAACGAATCGTAAAACGGCGGGATCGTGTCGCCGACCCGGTAGCCACAATCCTCTCGAACCGCTGCGCCCTCCGGCCGCCTCCACTCGGTTATTGTTCCGATGGCTGGGCGAAAGCCTTCGCGTACATCCTCTGCATTGATTCGAAGTTCAATCGCATGCCCGTGAAACTGAATATCTTGTTGCGTGAAAGGAAATGGCTGGCCCATCGCTACGTTCAGTTGAAGCTCTACAAGGTCAACACCCGTAATAGCTTCCGTTATCGGATGCTCGACCTGAATGCGCGTATTAATCTCAAGAAAATAGAACTCGCTACCTTTCACGAGAAACTCTGCGGTCCCAGCGTTGTAGTATCCAACGCTCCGAGCTGCAGCGACCGCTGCTTGATGAATCTTTTCCCTGGTCTCCTCGTCGAGGAACGGAGCAGGAGCCTCCTCTACCAGCTTTTGGTGTCTCCGCTGACTTGAACAATCGCGGGTTCCAAAGTGCAGCACAGTGCCGTGCATATCTCCAAAAAGCTGCACCTCAACATGTCGCGGATTCTCGATATACTTTTCGATGTATACCGCGTCGCTTCCGAAATTCTTCACCGCCTCTGCCCGTGCGCGGTCGAGCGACTCGTGTATCTCAGCGATCTCGCGAACGATTCGCATACCACGCCCACCACCACCAGCAGCGGCTTTGATAATGACCGGAAGCCCAATAGTGAGCGCTGCGGCCGAAAGCTCCTCGTTACTCCCAGCCGCAAAACTTCCAGGGGTTACCGGGACCCCTGCTTGAGAGACCGTAGTGCGAGCTGTCGTCTTTACCCCAAGCGATCGAATGCTAGCGGGAGAAGGCCCCACAAAGATAAGTCCTGCATCGAGCACGGCTTGCGCAAAGTCTCCATCTTCAGAGAGGAAGCCGTATCCTGGATGCACGGCATCGCACCCCGAGTTTCGAGCTGCTTCGATAATCCCCATCTGATTCAGGTAGGTCTCCCGCGCCGTGGAGCCTGGAAGTGGAACGACATGGTCAGCCTCGGCCGCCGCGAGCGAATCGCGATCTGGGTCAGAGGCCACCAAGACGGTTTCGATGGAGAGCTTTTTACAGGCGCGAATTATTCGGCGCGCTATCTCACCTCTATTTGCAATCAGTAACTTTTTAATCCTAGAATGACGCACCGGAAGCTATCCGAAAATAAAGGTCTCTTTTTCTTCTAAAAGGCGTGTATGACGAATTCTACAGCACCCACCACCCATCACAAGGTAATCATTTTAGGCTCTGGGCCGGCTGGCCTCACGGCAGCTATCTATACCGCCCGCGCCAACCTCTCCCCCATGCTCTTACACGGCCCTTTGGCTGGCGGACAACTCACAACCACCACTGATGTGGAGAACTTTCCAGGCTTCCCTGAAGGCGTCATGGGCCCAGACCTCATGCAGTTGATGGAGAAGCAGGCTACGAAGTTCGGAACAACTATTACCGTTGATACGGTCGTCAAAGCCGACCTCTCACGCCGCCCCTTCACCCTCCAGGGACAATCGGGATCGTATAGCTGCGACGCCCTAATTATCGCTACCGGCGCTGCTCCTAAGTATATCGGGGCGAAAAACGAGCGAGAGCTCCTTGGATACGGCGTTTCCACCTGCGCAACGTGCGATGGCGCCTTCTTTAGAAATAAGGTTATCGCTGTCGTTGGTGGTGGAGACTCGGCGTGTGAAGAGGCATCATTCCTTACCCGCTTTGCGAGCAAGCTCTACCTTATTCACCGCAGAGATTCCCTTCGCGCCTCGAAGATTATGCAAGACCGAGTGCTTTCGAATCCGAAGATCGAGATGGTGTGGAACAAACATGTTGTCTCGGTTGAGGGAACGAAGAAGGATGGCGTTACCGGCCTCGTCCTGGAGGATACCAAGACCCAAGAGCAATCGAACCTTCCGGTTGATGCTCTCTTCGTCGCAATCGGGCATACCCCTAATTCACAGCTCTTTGTTGAGCAGCTCGATATGGATGAGAACGGATACCTCCTGCACGATGCCGATTCAGCAGCCACTAAGGTTCCAGGGGTGTTCGTATGTGGAGACGTTCAGGACCACGTCTTCCGCCAAGCGATAACAGCCGCTGGGTCTGGCTGCATGGCCGCCATCGGGGCCGAGCGCTGGCTTGAGGGTCAGCACCAATAAACACCCTCGCGCTGGGTGTTAATAACCAAAGAGCCCTGGGGAAACCCGGGGCTCTTTTTTTGTTATCCACATTCTGTGGATAAACCTGGTAAATACGCATAGTGCCGATACATTTTTGCCCCCTAACACACCTCCCTACCGGAGATATCCACATTTACCCCCGCCTCTGTGGAGAGCCCCGCCATTCATAGAAGCTGGAACCAGCTAAGTTGTTGACACAAAAAGATATCCACCCTATCCACACCCCCCTGTGGAAAACATTTTAAGTTCTTTAAAGTGTGGAAAATAACAAGCTGCAATATCGAATAGATATCTGAGTTATCCACACAATTACCGCGAAGCTGTGGATAATGTGTGAAGATCTGTTGGGGATAAAGTGAGAAAGCTGTGGAAAAGGTGTTGAAGAAATCGCCTCCGGCTCCGATTCGCCGGGGCCCAAAAACAAAGAGGCCCCGTCTTTCGACAGGGCCCCCTTCGATATTCCGGTAAAACCAGAATTCGCAAATTACATTGTGAATGCAATTACGAATGCAAGAATTACGAGGGACTCGATAAGAACCATTCCGATCATCATCGGAGTAAGGAGCTTGCCACCAACAGATGGGTTGCGTCCGAACGACTCAAGCATCGAACCTACAACCTTGCCCTGACCGATAGCGCCGCCAATTACGGCCATACCGATAGCAAGACCAGCGCCCAATGGACGGATACCTTGGCTAGAAGCCTGCACGTCCTCAGCTACTGCTGAAGCTACAGGTGCAAGCGCGGCTACGATAGCTGCTACAGCGTAAGCACTCTTTGCTACGATGTTTCTTAGTGTTTTCATCTTACTCATCTCCTTCATCTTTCATGCTACGTGAAATACAAGAACAAACCGAACTGGTTATTTTAGTGATGTTCCTCACCTTCCTCGTGCTGAGTAGCGAGCAATATATATATCATTGTGAGGATCGTGGGAACAAAGGCCTGCATAAAACAGACAAACGTTCCGAGGGCCAGGAAGATAACGGGCACAAGCACGGGAACCAGGTCTGTAAACAGACCCAATACGATATGGTCCGCAGAAATATTCCAGTAAAGTCGAAGGTTTAAGGTAAGAATTCGAAGAAACGTTCCGAGGATCTCAAGCGGGAAGATAAGGAACGCAAGCCACCACACCGGCCCAGCGAAGTGCTTGATGTAGTGAACGAAGCCCTGCTCTTTGATTCCGTAGTAGTTGAATCCGAAGAAGATGAAGAGCCCAACCGGCACCGTAACCCACACGGTTGTCGTAGCAGCTGGAATGCCCGGAATCATGCCGATGATGTTCAAAACGAACACGTATAGAAATACTGTCGCCGTGAGAGGGAGGTACTTTCGATTCTCTTTGCCAAGGATCGAATCTTGAAACGCAACAAAGTTCTCAACGAAGAAATCGAGAATGCCGGCCGATGAGATCTTTGCATCTGGCACCACGCCGCTCTGCGCTCCGAAGCGATTTCTTTTTCGCGTCAGGATCTTAGCGCACCCTGAACCGATAAACACCAGAGCTAAGCCCATTGCAACCGCTGTCACCCACTTTTGGTGATTAGCGTCTACTAAACCGAGCGAGTGAAAATAGGTGTAATGGTTTTCCATAGAAGACTTAGCTTGCTTCCAGTCATAGGCCGTTGGTGTCTCTCGACGAACGCTCCGCGAGCGCCTCACTGGATCGGGCTATGTTGTATAAGATTTGAAGCGTTATGGCAAACGCTACTCCGCGAAGGGAGGCGGTGCTTGAATCCTCGATGTACCGCTGTGCGCATGAGCGGTGAACGCCGACGATGCAGACCCCACTTTTTCGTTTAAATTGCTTGAAATAGGCTTTGTGCAACGGTATCCTTGCAGCCGCCGGCGCTCAAAAATTTTTAATTAGATTCTTGTAAATTTTTCCTCCCGTACTATAACGCTTTCTCTGCCTTGTGGCGGCGTGAGGGTGTCGTTGACGCGCTCGCGGATATGCCTCACTTAGTTTAGAGGGATGATGAGCGAAAACCTTGTGCCAGAATCTTTTGGCCCGAGCGAGATAGACGCGACTGAGATCAACTCGGTATCCACCACCCGTCCCTCCCAACCAACCACATCGATTTCAATTCAAGATCAATCACAGGAAAATACGATCGAGCAGTGTTGGGCGCTCGCAATCGCTGATGTGTGCAAGCACGCTAACCAACACATCGTTGCCGCGTACATCGAGCCGCTTGAGTTGGATGCTGCTGCATCAAACACCTCGCATGTTATCGTTCGGGGTCCGAGTCGTCTCATTTGTAATTACGTCACCTCGCGCTATTCAAGTCAGTTGCGGGATCGACTCGCTCATTACGCCGGGTGCTCAGAACTTACGCTCTCAGTAATTCCGGTTGAGCGCCCACTCTCGGTAAACCCTGAGACCGGCGCGGAGGATGAAAACAGGAGGCCGGCTCACACACCGTTTGTGGTTAAGCGGGTTCGAAAGGTCGAAGACGGCAGCGAGGATCAGGCGGATGGCCAGTCATCCCAGCCGAGCGTTGAACAGAAGGCCGACCCCCTCGATGCCGATCTCTACAACAACATCAATCCTCGATACACCTTCGCTGACTTCGTCGTAGGTAACAGCAATCAGTTCTGTCACGCGGCGGCGATGCGGGTAGCGGAGAAGCCGGGTCAAAGCTACAACCCTCTCTTTATCTACGGAGGGGTGGGGCTCGGAAAAACGCACCTACTCCACGCTATAGGGAACGCGGTACTCCAGCGCTCACCAAGCTCTCGAGTTCTCTACATGTCGTCGGAGACCTTCACCAACGAACTCATTCTTGCGCTGAGACATGCAAAGATGGAGGAGTTCAAGAAGCGGCTTCGCACGATCGAAGTTCTCTTGATCGACGATATTCAGTTCATTAGCGGTAAGGAGCGAACTCAAGAGGAGTTCTTCCACACCTTCAACGCCCTCTACAGCGCCAAGCGCCAGATCGTTATTACGTCCGACAAGATTCCAACGGATATCCCCGGTATCGAGGAGCGATTACAGACCCGATTCTCATGGGGGTTAACAGCTGATCTGCAGGCTCCTGACTTCGAAACGCGCGTAGCCATCTTGAAACAGAAAGCTATCGTAGAGGAATTCAATTTACCTCACGAAGTAAGCCACCTCATTGCTGAGCGAATTTCATCGAACGTTCGAGAGCTTGAGGGCGCTCTGACACGACTTCATGCCGTAAGCTCGATTCAGAACGTTCCAATATCGCTCGACATGGCGAAGTCAGCGCTCAAGCCGCTCCTACAACCGAAAGTTGTTAACGTCACCGTTGATGACATCAAGAAGGCGGTTTCGAATCATTTCAATATTAAGGTCTCTGAGATCATCTCAAAGCGACGCACGAAGAACCTGTCGTTCCCGCGCCACATCGCTATGTACCTCTGCCGCAAACACACCACCGCTTCCTATCCTGAGATCGGTGAGCACTTCGGTGGCCGCGATCATTCGAGCGTTATTCACGCCGCAACGGTTGTATCGAGCAAGTTATCCACAGACGCAGAGGTAAAGGGGATAATTGAGAATATCGAGAAGATAATCTTCGGATAAACTCTGTAGATTCAATATCATACACAACTAATCCACAGATTCTACCGGTCTGTGGATTGTCAGGTTTTCGATAGCTTCTCCACAGACTTTTCAACATATCCACACATCCTTTGCGCCACAGATGTTGTAACCAAGCGTGTTAATTACCGCTTAAGATACCAACGCCTGTGGATAACTCTGTGGACAAGTTGGGTATAGATGGTGAGAAGCGCTCTCGATATGGGGATAGTTTTCGGGGGTGTTGGTAAGATCAGAAATTATCCAGAGTTTTTGAACAGCCAACACACACGCGAAAAGTTAAAAAAAACATAACTTTAGGTTGATTTTCCCCAGAAAGAGGCCTTACTTATTACTATTCACTAGATACTTATTAAATATATTAAAGATAGGAACTCGAATGGAAATCACAATTCCCAAGTCTGAGCTTTCAAAACTTCTTCATATCACTCTCGCGATAGCAGAGAAGAAATCAACGATGCCGATCTTGGGAAACATCCTCTTAAGCGCAGAGGATAAGACCTTTAAGGTAACAGCGAGCGATCTCGAAATAACAGCGGTTGCCTCCGCGGGAGCGTCGGTAAAAAAGAAGGGCTCCATCACGGTGAGTGCGAAGGTATTTGGCGATCTCGTCCGTGAGCTTCCAGATGGTGATATTACCGTTCGAGCTGGTGAGCGCGATCGGGTTGAGGTGAGCGCTGGTAGTTCAAAGTTGAAGATCGTTGGTGTCGGCGCCGAAGAGTATCCGGTTCCACCAGGATTGAGCCTTGAGACAAAGAGTAAGATATCGGCTCACACGTTAAGTGAGATGATAAATAAGACCCTCTACGCAGTATCGCTCGATGAAGGTCGATACAACATGAACGGCGTGTGCATGGAGCTTGTGAAGGAAGGTAAGGGACACAACCTTCGTATGGTTGCTACCGATGGTCACCGTCTCGCACTCATTACTCGACCACTTGAGGGGATCGATTTTACCGGGCTCGTTGCTAAGGGCGCGAAGAAGTCAGATGCCGAGACCGACAATGTGATTGTTCCGCGCAAAGGATTAGCTGAAGTTCGCAAGGCACTGGAAGCTGCTGGTGATGTGCCGGTTGGCGTTGATGTTATCCAGGGATTTCTCGTTGTGCAGGGGCCATCGTGGAAACTCGTGGTTCAACTTGTCGACAGTGACTTTCCAAACTACGAGCAGGTGTTACCGAAAGCAGCGGGAACAAAGATCGCAGTTCTCAGCTCCCAACTCTCACAGGCCCTTAAGCGAGTGTCCTTGGTGGTGAGTGATAAGAACAAAGGAGTTCGACTCGATTTCTTCACCAACCTCGTTCGCATCTCAAGCTCTTCTCCAGAAGTTGGTGAGGCTCAGGAGGAAGTTGAGGTTCAGTACAAGGGGCGAGATTTCTCCGTGGGCTTCAACGCTCGTTACTTAATCGATGTATTAGCAACTGTTGGTGAGAACCAACCATTCATCCTTGAGCTCGGTGGTGAGACTGGACCCGGAAAGTTTTACTCAGAGGCTGATGAGTCATCGATCGGAATCGTCATGCCACTTCGGCTTGATTGAGAATTATCAGCGCTTGTGTGGATACTAAAAAGTAGTCCACAGAGTTACCCACAGATGTGGAAAAACGCCCCTTCAAACGAGGGGCGTTTTTTTTGAGTGCGCCTCTATGCGCAGAATTTCACATGTACTTATCGAGAGCGCTTGTAAAGCTCCTCGGAAGCTCGGTGAAGATCCAGAATAAGTCCGTGCGTCTGGTTGTATTCAGCCAGACCTAGAGATTCAATTTTCTTCTCGCAGAGTGAATCATATGCAGCACTTGCCTTTGCGTACGCGTGCTCTGCTTGTTCAATCCGGTTGTGCGTCTGTTTGTCTACCACAACAGCTTTCCCATCAATCATGTGGACGAATCCTCCATCGAGTGTCTCTTGCGGATAGACCGGATATTTCTTGTCACCGACATACTCGTATCGTGATGGCTTCGCCTCGGGGAAGTTTTTCTTGGCTAGCTCCTGCTCAAGAGCTTCACATTTTTTTGAGCACTCCTTTTGCTCCGCATACGCTTTTTGTATCGAAGGATCTTGAGCTGCCAAATCCTCCACACGACGTATCATCTCAGCAGGAAGCTGATCCGCCGCTCCACCCTTGTTGAGTATCTCTTTAAGATCTGTGACGGCGTTGTCGATTAGGACTCTCTTACGATCGGTCGTCGGTGGCTTTTGAGGGTCATTCACGTTCAATTTGTTTTTGGCGTCGGGAAAAGCATCGAG
>JBIIYC010000300.1:0-3005 GCA_044347025.1 Bdellovibrionota bacterium | reverse complement strand
ATCACAAAAAGATGGTCCCCCAGCGTCGCTTGAAGGGTAAGGGCTTGCGCGACGGTACAGACGAGCTCTTTCTCGCAAAAGATCGGGACCCCTGGAAATGCTCTGTGACACTCCATTATCACATCGAAGTGCGTGGTGATGGGGGTTACGACGACGATACCATCATAGGACCTGCTAGCGGCCTGGTGTATAGATGTGAAGATCCCCGTCGCTCCGTATCGATTTGAATGCTCCCGCCCACGATCGGAACCGGTAACGGTAGTAACGCGAGCCCCCAGTGCTACAAGGTCTCGGAGCACCAACTTGCCCCATTCGCCACAGCCGACTTGCAATAGTTCTAAGGACCTTTCCGTGTTCATGCTGGCTCTACCATAGCAAAGATACTGTACGTGGCGATACGCTCTAGCTCGCCATTTGCTTGAGCATAATCATCGCAGTCACGCGTGGTCCGCGAGAGGATACTAGCAGGGGGGGGAATGATTTCCTGTCGCGCATTTCGATAGCTTGAACTCCTGCTACGCCAAGGCTTCGGCGGACGATGCAATGTTGTTGGAGATGACGAAAAAACCCTCGACGTATCAGTCGAGTCGCGGATACGCTCGCGGTTTTTTGTCGTCTTCGCCTCGTCTCGTCTACACTCTGGTAATGCCCACGACGGAACCCTTTTTCACCACCCTGCTAATTGATTACACAATGCTACGGAGTGTATATGACACGGAAAGGCGAAGCCCCCAACGATTATCGCAGTGAAGCCGAACGAATTCGCGCTCGTGCAGAAGATCCCTCTTTTGATCAGGAGTATTCCTCGCAAGGGAGAGCGCCCGAACGTGTGGCCCCCCTTCGTGGAGGTCGGTATGGTCCCGAGGAACCGAGAGTCCCTGACGATGAGAATCCAGACAAAACCAAGCGTCAAGCAATCGTGCGGCTTCTGGCGATGGATCCTGAATTCGCGTCATCTGAGATTGTAGTAGAGGTTCAGAAAAGCGAGGTGTTACTGCGGGGTAGCGTCGACACGATGAATACCAAGTATCGAGCCGAAGAGATCTCGAAGCGAGTGGCAGGTGTTGCCGCCGTGAATAATCAGCTCTCCGTTCGAGTAGGAGGGGCTATGGATGAATTCACACGAGGATCTGCCGTTACGCGACTCCATGATGAATCGATACGGGGAAAACAGTGGCGTTAAGGGCCTCTTCGTTTGAAGATGGCTATCCACTCAAGCCCAGGGCGTCGACCAGGATCGGAGGTTGCAGAGGCTTCGAGAACGCACACCTCGAAAAATGGCTCCAGCAGTGTTCGAAGTTCCAGAGAGGTGGTCGCAAACGGAGGGCCTTCGCCCGTTCGGCTCAAGGAGAGGTTAGGAAGCTTCGCAGCCTCTTCGGCTGAAACGACAAAGAAGTTGCCGAAGAGGTAGCCGCCCGGACGAATCCGCGTGGAGATAGTTGTCGCGTACCGGGCTCGCATCGTGGGATCGATAGCGCAAAAGAATGTGTGCTCGGCGGCGAGATCGAAGGTCCGATGGGACACAGAAAAGAAATCCTCCTCTATCACTTCCAATGAGCCTGATAGGGCGCTTCTGACCTCGTCATATCGATGGCGTATGGTGGCGGCCGCAGCGCTTGACCATTCTATGGCTGTTACATGGGCCCCCTGACGTGCGAGCTCAATCGCATCCGACCCTTGTCCCGCACCCGCAATGAGAACGGAGGCCCCACGTACGGAGCATCCTACGTGCCCCAACCGACGAATAGACTCAAGGAGTACCGCAGATGGTCGATCGAGGTCCCACGGGGTGTCGTGCCCTTCAAACCGTTGCTGCCAATAGTCGCGGTGAGCCCAGGGGGATATAGGATAGCTGGTCATTAGAATGCCGGGTTACATACGTATGTATCTGGCGACGAGTATACTACGAATGAGCCTTTACGTGATCAGGCTATCTGATGCTCGTTTTGTAGTCGCACAAAAGCCACCGCCTCTGCTGCATTGAGGAATTCTCGGATGTTGATGAAAGCCTCCGGTTCTCCCACGACAGGGGGATGAATAGTAATGTATTCGCTCAATTTCGCCAGGGCTCCTGTGGCGCGAGTGACCTTCTGGAGGTACGTGTCATGCGCATCCGCATCCCCGATGATGGAGCTCCATCGCGCAATATCGTCGAAGCGGGCTCGAGTGAGGACGTCAGTGGTGGGGTCTAGCGATAGATCGATATCATCAAAAATCGGAGCCCAGTCTGCTGGGGCGAGCAGTCCTGTGCGGAGGGTGTGTGTGGGTGGCAACTCAAGCAGAGTCTGCGAGAGTCCCCTAAAATCGATCAGTTGAACGTTCGGATCGTAGGGAGCCGGAGCTGTCGTTACAAGGGAGCCTCTCTGGTCGCGTGCGACCAGGTCGGTGAGCTGCCAGTTCCCAACTCGTGTCAATGAGTGTTGCTGGAAGGGGGGAAGTGGATGGTCGAGCTCGAGTGTAGCAGAGGCGTGCGTCATGGGCTGCGACAGCGACTGCGGGAGGGCAGTTTTCTCACCTGGCCGGTGGATAATTGGTGGTTGCGAGCCCTGCTCTGGATTGCTCATAGCGTTTGAATACAGTGTGAAATAGGGGTCCCACACTATAGATGGTTGCTGCGCCTTAACCAAGGGCGCGGTGTAGCCTAGTGTCCGATTGGATCTGTCGATTTTAGTGCTATTTGAGCGGAAATGGTTCGCTCGTGAGTCTTGTTATTAGGGTCTTCGACGTTTTTAGTGGGTGCTTTTTGATGGTATCGGGCCGTTCACGCGCACCTGTTCGTGGACGTGAACGTACCCGAAAACATGAACTCGCGCGCGCTCAACATAGCTTGTAAACAAGGCTAGTAAGCAGGAGTTCTCCGCTCTCGTGTTCGTCAGCGGAGATGTAGGTACGTGGGTGAATAAACCAACAGTAGTACTGCAATCCCTTGCGGGTACGTTCACGTTCACGTTCACGCGCACGTGCACGTAATAACCTCGTTTTTAGCTGAAAACTCAGCGGGTTAT
>JBIIYC010000093.1:0-10274 GCA_044347025.1 Bdellovibrionota bacterium | reverse complement strand
ATCACTGAATTTCGTCTGTGCAACCGCCTGCTGCATCAGCAGCACCAGAGGAGCACACATAACGATAGCCAAGCCGTACTTTTTCATAGAATTCTCCGAACGAGCTCGCAGCATATCAAAACACCCTCTCTAATCAAACAACTTCTCAACCCCCGCAAGGGGCGCAACAACTCTTGTCACATTAAGTACTTAGTGCGTTGCAGCCAGCCATCTGTTACCCGCTCTGCCGGGGGCCGACGGCACGGTTTACTGCTGCTCGTTCCCCGCCAAGGCGCTATACTACAAATTGAATCCGTGACGAGAGGTTTTTGCATGAACAAACACCTGATTGAGGTTACAACAGAGGCTCTCGATCCAGGCCGCCCGCGGCCGACGAGCGACCACGATCCCCTGGCTATCGATGGCTTCGACCACGTCGAGATTTTTACGGAATCAGCGCGCCAAAGCTCATATTTTTTATCCCGCGGCTTCGGGTTTGTCCCGCACGCATATCGGGGACCGGAAACCGGCTGGAGAGACTCCGTAAGTTATGTCCTCAGACAAGGAGAGGTGTTCGTCCAACTCACCTGCCCTCTTCGAGCAACGAGTCCAATTGCAGAACATGTCAAGAACCATGGATTTTCGGCGAAGGACATCTCCTTTCGCGTACCGAATGCAGAGTCATGCTACTACGAGGCGCTCAAGCGCGGCGCGGTGAGCGAGTCTCCCCCGCACAAAATCGCGGATCGGCACGGTTTCATTATTCAATCGGCCATCAAAACATATGGAGATACTATCCACACTTTTATCGACCGGAGCGGATACTCTGGGCCGTTCCTTCCTGGGTTTGCTCCCTACGCGACAATCTTTCCTCGTGATGTCGAGCTCCCAGAGGCAGGCCTGCACATTATCGATCATGTGGTCGGTAATGTAGAGCTTGGACAGATGAACAGATGGGTATCGTTCTATGAGAACGTTCTCGGGTTCTCGCAGCTTACCCACTTTACCGACAAGGACATCTCGACTGAGTACTCCGCACTGATGTCAAAAGTCATGAACGGCGGAGGCGGTAAGATTAAGCTTCCAATCAATGAACCGGCGCAAGGGAAGCGAAAATCACAGATTGAGGAGTTCCTGGAGTTCCACAACGGGCCTGGCGTGCAACACATCGCCTTCCGGACGGACGACATCATTTCAACGGTTCGCTCGCTGCGTGAAAGAGGCGTACGCTTTTTGTTCGTTCCACCCGCCTATTACGACGAAGCACCACAACGAATTGGTCAAATCAAGGAAGATCTGAACGCTCTCAAATCGCTCGGCATCTTGGTGGATAGAGATGAGGACGGGTACCTCTTGCAAATCTTCACAAAACCACTGCAGGACAGGCCGACCCTCTTTTTCGAAATTATCCAACGCGAGGGATCTACCGGCTTCGGCGCGGGGAACTTCAAGGCCCTCTTCGAAGCAATAGAGCGTGAACAGGCTGCTCGTGGCAATCTCTAATCGTGACGCATTCGCGACTGGAGTGCACTCACGGGCGAGGGCTTATTTCTGCCCTAACTATCCTGTGACTCATCGGGGAATCAAGTGGGTGCCAATGACTGCTGATGGGGCGTAACCCATTATTTTCAGCGATACATCACGTCCGGAAACACCAATTGTACCCAATCGATTCCACGATGAGGTTATCCTGCTAAATGTAATCAAGAATAGTCATTCGAAGCACTTTGGCGGTGACGGAATACGATGCTTGCAGCGCATTTTGCGCCTGTTGAAGATTCGAAGCTGCCTCCGTTTCATCCGCATCTTGCAATCGACTCAAAACCTCCTTAGCCGAGTTTTTTGAAAGGTCGAGAAGCGCCTGACCTGTCTCGATTCGACGGAGACGGCCTCCGATGCTCACTCGCTCAGGAATAATCTCTTTATCCCGCGCGAAATCCAGGAGATCAATGCTCGCTTTAATGTCCTGTGTCTGCGTATGGAAATCAGTAGGAAACGTATAGGCAGCACCGCCGCCATCTGGGGTTCCGGTCGAAGGAGTAGTCGTATATCCAGCCAGGGAACGAGCGAGACGTTCGAGGGCCTGTAGTGATGTGCCGAATAACGTATCCGCTTTGGTATTCAAGGCAACCGAAATCTCATCAGTTACTCGGATAGTCTTGCCGGTAGACGTTCCTCCCTCGTTGTCGAATACGTACCGTTTATTGGCATCTCCAGTAACTGGCTCGGTATAGGTGAGCTGATCATACGGAGGGTCATCATCATCCGAACCTCCATACACGTACTTTCCTTGATAGGTCGAATTAGCCAAACTCGCCATCTGATCCCGGATTTGAAATATCTCCTGCGCCAGCTGTGCTCGTGATGTCTCATTAAGCGTCTCGTTAGCCCCCTGCTGCGCTACTTCTTTAGCTCGAACTAAGATGTCGTTTGCTTGACTTACGATCTGGTCCTGAAAATCGAGAAAGCTCTTTGCTTGCGCAATCGCGTTGGAATAGGAATCGATCTTAGCGATCTGCTGCTGATATCGTGAAATGGAACCGGCATCGACTGAGTCACTCGGCTTAAACACTCGCACTCCGGAGGTCAATTGATTCGCGTACTCTGCGACACGTCGCTTATTTTCAAGCGTATTGGAGATCAGGTCGCGCGTGCTTTGATTCTGAGAAATTCGTATCATATCAGACTCACAATAGTATCAAGGAGCTCACTCGCGGTTTTGATCATGCGAGCAGAGGCTTGAAATGCTTTTTGGTACTTGATGACATTCGCGAACTCTTCATCAAGGCTTACGGCGGAGAACTCATCGCGTTTGCTCACGGCAGCTTGATAGCTCGATTTCGCGACGTCGAATTCTACCTGCGATGCCGATGCAAGGCTTCCGAGGGTGCTGACCGTCGAGTTGTACAGCTCATCAAACGTTCCATCGAATGAGAAATCGTCGAGCGCAAAGCTGAATTTCACATTTCGGAGGTCTGCAAGGGCCTGCGCATTACGAGCATCGCCACTCGCAAAAGAGGTCACCCCATTGACTGCGTTAGAATCGAGCGCGGCCGCGAATTCCTCAGGAGATGAGAAACCGACCTTTAAAAAGCGAGAAAAAGTGGTGATTCCACTTGCATTCAGATCGCTGTCCATAGCCAGGCCGTTATCGTCGGCATCTTTAAGGCCCGAATACTCAAAGTCGAACAAGCCGAATACACCAGCCGTATTTCCATTCAGGTCACCAGCGCTTGCCTGGTTGCCAACAACCAATGAATTCTCATCAGCTCCCACGTATGTCTGATTAACAGTGGTCAAAAGCTCGCGGGTCAGCATCTCGACCCTAGCCGCTAGTGCAACGATCTCACCATCTGCTTGGAATGGAGACGTGTTCTCTGGATCCGCGTATCCGCGCAGCTGAAGGACGCCACCGAGTGAGCCCTGTCCATTCTTAAGCACCTTTGTTAGATCGAGGTGCACAGGGGCTTCCTTAGTTCCATAGTCGTACACTACGTACGAGAGGATCCCGCCACCCAGTGAATTGGGAAGCGTCGCAGGGTCCGCGAAGCTGGGAGATGTAGTAACCGTCAAAGCCCTCGCTGTCTCCTGATTCACCAATGGAAAGCCGTTTTCAAGGGTGCAATTCACCATTCCATTTGGAGTTTCAAGCAAGCTGAATGAAACTTTTTGAGCGAGGTTAGCCAGCACCACATCTCGTCGGTCTCGCTCATCGGCGGCAGTGAGGCCAACCGCTTCTCGGGTGGCGATTACTCCGTTGAGGTGCCCGATCTCCTGGGTTAGCGAGTTGATGGCTGTAACATCTTGCGACACTCGAGAGTCTAACTCATCTTGAACCTTAGCTAGCTGCTCATAGGTGGTCTTGATCGAATACACGAGCTCCTCGGCTCGCTGCATCACATTGAGTCGTTGGTCAAGACCAGAGGGATTCAAGCTAAGCTGATTAAGCGATGAAAAGAACTCGTTCATCGCAGTACCGATTGTGTTTTGGGGGCCAGTTAGTGCAAAGAGATTTTCAACTCGGCTGAGGTAGTCATTCTTGACCTCTGATTTTCCCTGCTTTGAGAGGGCAGAGCGTACCGAGCCCTCAAGAAAGGCATTCGTAAGGCGTTGTATATCTCCGAGCTTAACCCCACTGCCGATGCTGAGGTATCCATTTACGACCGCGGGATCGAGCTGGGTTTCGATCGTAATGTCGCGACGTGTGTAGCCCGGGGTATTTACGTTGGCGATATTGTTCGATGCATTCGAGAGCAGCGCCTGCTGCGCCGTCATTGAGCTGGTCGAGTTCCCGAGTATTTTTGCGGTAAAATTCGTCATGCCACGTAGGTAGTCGGAACCGGCAAAATATGCCGATCCCTAAGGCTCCTCTGATTACACAGCAAGGGCCATGCCTGAGTGGGGAGCTGCTGATCTGATTGCGTTTTTTGGCGTGTACGGGAGCGAGTTGCCGGGCTGCCTCTCGGGTGCCTAGAGCTGGCGTTACGCCTCTCCGAGGAGGGATCCTGCGCGCGGCGCCGCCGGTTGCGCTCCCTCGGTCATAGAACCAAACGAGTTATAGACTCGACTTACTGTCTGGGATGCAGACCAGAGAATAGATATCTCTCCGTTAACGAGTCCAAGCGAAAAGTTCAGAACATGACTGAACTCTCTGCTACGAGCATCGACCAGAGCGATCGTATCCTTGATGCTGGTAACGAGAGCTGTGAGTCGCTTCCTCTCGGCGAGGGTGGAGATTGTCGCGACAAAGTCCGATACCCTCGTAGCCTCGCTACCAGTAAGAGCCGCCAATGCAGCGCTTCGCTGCTCTCGCAACGCACTCAAGCCGTCTACGACCTGCCCACGTTTGGTCGCGAGGTCGGTGACTTCATCCGCTTTTAGCCGAATAACACTCGCCTGCTCCCGCTCCAGCAACGAGAGGTATGCCTTATAGAGGGCGAGTTCCTTTTCGAGAATAATTTCGAGGTTTCGAAGTAACTTTGGATCGAGCTTCATGAGAGCTTTATCTTAAAAAATACTGCAGGCACTGACCTACAACACTCTCATCCGTGATGCGACACTCACCGGCACCGCCGCTACTTCGCCCTACGCGGTCTCATCAGCGAGATATTTTCCGCCGAAGAGCACCTCCGTCGATATCTCCTCGCTCAATGACTGAGCGACCGACAAAGACGATGGTGCATACGTACCGTTGCGGATCTGATCCTTCAAAGCCTCAATCTTGGCTCTCCGCTCCTCCATCATCCGAGTCGGATCGAGCTCTTGGCGCAACATCGCACCAAGTGATGAGAACTTCATGGTGTCAACTTCGGAGCGCTGCAGCTGCGAGCTGACGCTGTCGGTAGCACCCGGGGTTACTCCAGCAGATTTGCGAGCTCCCGTTTGCTCTCCCACTCGTCCCTCTTGGACACGCTTGAGAACACTGTCGCTGCCGTCTGAACCAGGTACCTTCATAACCAATCCTTTGGAAAAAAACGTCCGCCTTTCTACGACACAAACTGCTATACAGCTGAATTACTAAGTCTTTTAGCGACCCATCACCAGCATTGCATCGGTCACAGCCAGTTCACGACCCTTTCTGACTGAGGCTAGGCTATCTCTTTCGATGCGCTACGCAACCAAAAGGTTACCAGAACTTTACACTACGACGCGCCACAACTTACCCCTTAGACAACCTCTTGATATCCTTGAGGATCACATCCTTCACGCCGATTCCCTTCCCTTGGGCGATGGAGTTCGCGACTGCCTCGTTGAGCATGTCCCGGTACATCGACTCCTCGTTGCTCCCCGACAAAAGCCCCTCCTTGGGCACAGCGCTCCACATCGAGTCCATCATCTGTTTAACCAACATCGACTCAAATTGCTCAGCTGCCTTCTCTGGGTCCTGTGCGAGCGGTTTCGGCTTACGAGTCTGTTGCAACTCAGAAGCCTGTAATGGACCGAACGGCTGTATCTTATTCATCGGCGAACCATATCCTATACTACAAACTCAACGACCTGATTCTACAACAACAACTCCAAGGCGAGCGTTCACAAACACCATGAAGCGCCCCACCATCAGTACTACATCACCACAAGCTCAGCATTGAGGGCACCAGCTGTCTTCAATGCGGTAAAGATCGCTATCAGATCTCGTGGAGTCGCTCCAAGAGCATTCAGCGCCTGCACAACATCGCCCAGCGTCACTTCTCCTCCAACTAACTGCAGAGCCTTCACGTCCTCTCCAACGCTCACATCCGTGTTCGTTACAGCCGCCGTTACTCCACCTGCGAATGCGTTCGGCTGCGAAACATCCGTCTCTTGTCGAATCGCAATATTCAGATTTCCGTGGGCAAGCGCCACCCTACTAATAGTAACCTTCTCACCCATGATAATCGTGCCGGTGCGCTCGTTAACTATGACTCGCGCCCCGATATCTTGTTCAACTTCAACTTGCTCCAGAGATGCAACCAAGTTCACGGGGTCGAACTGACCCTGCGTATCCAACGGGATCTCCACCGCTGCTGAATCAATGGCGACGGCAGATGGTTTGCCCATCCGCGAGTTAAGTGCAGCTACCACTCGCGTCATCGTCGTAAAATCCGGTTTTCGCAACACTATCCGAACCTTCTTCGATTGAAACAGGTCAAATGGAATCGAACGCTCAACAAGGGCTCCCTGCGGTATTGTTCCTACCGTAGGGTGGTTCTTTTGAGCCGAGTCACCCCCCTGGCTCACCGAGAAGCCTCCAAGATCCACCGGGCCCTGCGCTACAGCGTACACGTTTCCGTCAGCACCCTTTAGCGGCGAGAAGAGAAGCATACCGCCCTGCAAACTCTTGGCATCGCCCATCGAAGAGATCGCGATGTCGATCTTAGAACCAGGTCGCGCGAATGCCGGCAACTCTGCAGTCACCATCACTGCCGCTACGTTTTTAACCTTGATCATCAGTGGGTCGACTCGAATGCCCATCTTTTCAAGCATGTTGGAGATACTCTTCACCGTAAAGTCAACGCGACCATCACCGGTGCCGTTAAGTCCTACTACGAGACCATAGCCAAGTAATTGGTTGCCACGAACACCTTCTACGTCAGCAATATCTTTGAGTCGCGCACACTCTCCCGAGTTGGCAACTCCAAGCAGCAGAAGCAGCGCGAGAAAAACCTGTCTCATAACTCCCCTTAGAACGGCCATAGAATCCTCAATGCTCGTGCTAACCATCCACCATACTGCGCTTCACCCACGGTGCCCTTCCCGTAGTAGTCGATACGCACCTGTGCGATTTTTGAGGCATTTACCTCGTTATCGAACGAGATATCTCGCTGTCGTACCAAGCCGGAGATCACCATCACCTGCTCCTCGTTGTTAACCGCGATAATCTTCTCGCCTTCAATACGAAGCAAACCAGAAGGAAGCACTTCGGCGACAACCGCTGACATACGCGCGTTCAACTGGCCCTCGCGAATAGTACGCCCCTCGCCCTTAAAATCATTTTGCGTGGAGGCTTTAATTAAACTCGCAAGATCTGGGGGCTGCGACCAATTCTGTGTCTGTTGTTCGAGTCCAAAGAAGTTCTCGATCGCCGCGAGAAACTCACTCTTCGACTTCACTTCGGTATTTGCGTTGTGTCGCCCAAGGGATATCTCGTTCACAACGATCGTTACGAGGTCCATCGGCTGCCATGCCCTAAAATCTCGGAATGGTTCGTTACCAGCCTGACTCTCTCGCCACAATGAAGCCGTAACTCCAGGGTCACCCTCCGTGAGCGGCCCTGCATACGGTTGACCGATTCGGTCGGAGCTTTGCATAACGCGCACATCTCCGGGCATTCCGCTATGCGGACGGACGCCGCCCGTCGGGGTAACTACGGCCCCCTGTCCATCATATGCTGCCGGACTCAGGGCAGCTCGGCGGTCCTGTGGTCCCTGCGCGAGTCGCATCTGTGTGCGACCATCCTCAAGTGTGGACTCCTCAAGAGCTCCTTTCCACTGCAGTCCATTCTGCGCCATGGCTGCAGTTGGATTCCCTGCATATTTGAGCGCAGGCACATACAGTGCAGGAGAAGGGTTTGTGGGCGCACACCCCACTACCAGGAGAGGAACGCCAACCAGTAGCTTCAATCGTGTATTCATACTTAGTGCGCTCCAACCTCTACTAACCCTTTATCAACAACACGCGCGGTAACGACCTTCTGTGAGCTCTCGTTACGAACTTTGATATCTTGGTGTGCCGCGCCGGATTCAAGTGCAATTCCTGCTGCGCTCGCTTCCAAGCGCCCGTGGCGATAGAGAATCGAGACTCGCGACCCGGCGCTGATGACCGGGGGAACAAAGAGCGATTTGGCCTGAAACATCTCGCCCTCTCCGACATCGCGCACGACCGTCTTACCCACAATGTCTCCAAGCTGCTCGACCGAGTCTCTCATAACCGCGACTCCGTTAATCCGAGTAAGTTGGACATCGGCAGCGCCTACCACATCCCCTTTCTTCAACGGCTTGGTGGCAACGGGCATTAACCGCCACTCATCAGCCAAAGCCTTCATCTGAAAGCGAGTCTCATCCGAGCCCGCCACCGTTCGGTAATCAACTCCAATATGCCCTGGCTTTGTAGTCTCAAGTCCAACAACCTCAACGCCGAAGCTATCGGTCGGAATTCTAACCGGCTTCTCCATCACGATCTTTTTGATATCAAGGTGCTTTTCCTTGCTGGTAAGAAACGAGTGTAACGCCTTCTCTAACTCTTCCGTTGATACCTCTCGAAAGGCCCTGGTTACCTTTACTTGACGCGGAAAGGAATACAGCACGGAATCCAGGCGAATTCCGGCTGATCGCATCTGCTCTAGAATCGACACACCATCGATAACGGCACTGTCTCCCGCACGCGGGCTCTTGCCGAGGGACAAGGTACGAAGCTGTACAATCTTCTCATCGTCCGAGACCGACGCCGATTCGATATGAGCGATATCGCCCAACCGAATCTCGGGCTCAGTCACAATCACGTCAGCGCGCCCCTGAACACGAATTGAACTGTTCCGAGCATGCGAAGTCTCAGCCCACGCACATGCACCGCTGATGTTCATCACGACGAACAGTAGTACAAATCGGACACTACTCATGTAATTACCTCTTTAGATTGATAACCTGGTTGAGCATCTCATCAGCGGTTGTTATCCCCTTCGACGATGCCTCGTACGCCCTCTGCGCTGTGATCATATTTACCACTTGCTCAACAACGCTCACGTTACTGCTCTCGAGAAATCCCTGATTTAGACGACCGAATCCGACCTGATTAAAAATTCCGTTAACCGGCGTACCCGAGGCTTGCGTCTCCTCGTACAAGTTCTGTCCGAGCGCTCGGAGACCGCCGTTGTTCGGGAAGCGAACTGCAAGCAGCTGCCCAACCTGGGTAGGGACGGCATTGTTGGGCTGCTTCACAGTTATCGTTCCATCTTGGGCGATGGTAATCCCTAGGCTATCCGGGGGAATCGTGACACCTGGAGCCAAAATATATCCATCCGACGTGACGATCTGCCCATTCTGGTCCAACTGAAACGCCCCTGAACGCGTGTATGCAAGCGTTCCATCCGGCCGCTGAATCTGGAAGAATCCATCGCCTTCAATTGCCACATCGAGTTGATTACCGGTAGAGCTTAGGTCTCCCTGCGTAAACACCTTTTGAACAGATGCAGTTTTCACTCCCAATCCGATCTGCACACCCGATGGGTTAATTGATATCTGCGACGTCGGGGCACCAGGTTCTACGGCGTACTGGTACATGAGATCTTGAAAATCCGCGCGCCCCTTCTTAAAGCCGACCGTGTTTACGTTGGCCAAGTTATTGGAGATGACATCGATGTTCGTCTCCTGGGCGTTCATTCCGGTGGCTGCCGTATATAAAGCTCTAATCATATATCCCCGCGTTTATTATTGCCGACGTCCTACCTGCGAAATTGCTGTCTGATTAAGGGTATCGAGCGACTGCGCGGCCTTCGTATACGCATCGAACGCTCGGTTGGTTGTAATCAGATCCACCATGCCTGTGATCGCAGAAACATTTGACATCTCAAGTGACTGGGGCTCTACACGGGGCTCTACCGGCACTGGCTGAGCGCCAACGGCCTTAAATCTCGCACCTTCTACCGCCATTAATCCGGTTGTATTGTCGAATCGCACAACCTGTAGTCGGCCAAGCGTCTGTCCCCCGGCTCTCACGCTTCCGTCGCCGGTTATTGAACCCGCGAGTCCCTGAAGATTGATCGCTCCGCCATCGCCCTGGACCTGCAAACCATCCTGAGTTACGAGCTCTCCATTGCCGTT
>JBIIYC010000268.1:0-3006 GCA_044347025.1 Bdellovibrionota bacterium | reverse complement strand
CTTGGCTGCACGCGACGCAATATCGCGAGGGCTTAGGTTTCCGAAGCTCGGATAGCGACGCTCGAGATAGTAATCACGCTCAGATTCCGGGATGTCGGCGGGATTCCGCGTATCACCCTGCTTCTTCGGAACCCATACCCGCCCGTCGTTACGAAGCGACTCACTCATGAGGGTGAGCTTCGACTGATGCTCACCTGAGACAGGAATGCTCGTGGGATGAATCTGGGTAAAGCAAGGATTGGCCATACCGGCCCCGTGCTTGTACGCTCGCCAAATCGCCGTCACATTACAACCCTTCGCATTCGTCGAAAGGTAAAACACATTCGAGTATCCGCCGGTCGCAAGGACAACGGCGTCCGCAAGGTGCGTTCGCACTTCACCGGTTCTGAGGTTTCGAGTGACGATACCGCGGCATCGCCCCTCACTGATAACGAGATCGAGCATCTCGGTCGTCGAATGCATCTCGACTGTGCCAGCGTGTATCTGCCGATTCAACGATGCATACGCTCCGAGCAAGAGCTGCTGACCTGTCTGACCCTTCGCGTAGAACGTACGAGAGACCTGAGCGCCGCCGAAGGAACGGTTCGCGAGAAGGCCACTGTATTCGCGCGCAAAAGGAACTCCCTGCGCCACACACTGATCGATAATATTCACACTCAATTGAGCGAGTCGGTACACATTCGCCTCACGCGCACGAAAGTCACCACCCTTTATGGTGTCGTAGAACAGACGGAAAACGCTATCACCATCGTTCTGGTAGTTCTTTGCCGCATTGATACCGCCCTGTGCGGCAATGCTATGAGCTCGACGCGGCGAATCTTGGAAGCAGAAACATTTTACTTTATAGCCAAGTTCTCCGAGCGATGCCGCTGCCGAGGCTCCGGCCAAACCGCTGCCCACTACGATAACCGAATACTTTCGCTTATTGGCCGGATTTACGAGCTTGATGCTCGCTTTGTGCTTCTGCCACTTCTGATCAATAGGGCCCGAGGGGATCTTTGCGTCTAAGTGTAATTGCATATTCAAACCTTCTTAATGAGAAACATGGTTAGTCGCAACCGGGGCAGGCAAGACCCCTGCCGCTATCGACACCGGCACTGCAGAGAATCCGACAAAGAGCGCTACAGCAACGACCTTGGCCATCGTGCGAAAGCCCTTATTCCAACGAGGAGTATCCACACCGAGCGTTTGAAACATGCTCCAGGTGCCGTGGTATAGGTGCGCTGCGAGAAGGCCCATCGCCACCACGTAGAACGCCGCTATTCCAACGTGACGAAACGCAGAGAACACATTCGCATACACCTCACCCTCGACGAATCCATCGAAATGCACGGTCCCCGTCGTGAAGTGAAGGATGTGATAGGTCACGAACACGAGCAAAAAGAGTCCGCCATACATCATGGTCCGAGAAGCCGCATTCGCCGAGCGATAGTTGGCAACCTTGTATCCCTGCGGTTTTGCCCGTCGATTGAGTCGAGCGAGCTGAATACCACTGGCCGCGTGCGCCACAAGGCAGGCAAGAAGCACCACCCGAACCACCCATAGGAAGGTCTCGTGGCCCATCATTTCGGAACCCATCGATCGCAGGAAGCGACCATAGTCATCGATTTTGTAATCACCGGTGCTCGGGTCGATGCCGGCGAATATCTTAAGATTTCCCGCCATGTGCCCCAGCACAAATAACACGAGAACCAAACCACTCAGCGCCATCGTAATCTTCTTTCCGATGGTCGACCCATAAAACGTTTTGATAAGACTCATACAGCTCCGAATGAAAGAGGCTTCTCCGGTCGTTACACACCTCGCCGGACGGCGATCAAGTCTACCACGAACGGGGAACGCCTCAACTCCCCTACTCCTGCATAATCAGAGGCTAGCCCCCTGAATACAATGAGGTTTCCATACTCTCCGCGGCTCGAAGCATATACGCTGCGTCTTCCACAAAGTCCCTTGAAAATCGAGAACCTGCGGCAAACCGGGGGACAAGCACCTGACATTCCTCATTTTCTAGCGCACCGCATGGGGTGGCCGAAGCTCGTGCCAGCCCCCTGGTTATAGCCGAGCCCGCTCGCCGTCGAAACCCTCAAACGATCGCCTCGGGCCCAAGAAAACATTTTCCAATCCCCCGGCAACGGCGAGTAATCTTATGAGAACAGGGTATGCATCGCCCTAGCGATCCAGCCCTCCCGTAACACACAGAGCACCATGAGCCGTCATAAAGAGATCTCCCTTTCCCTTGGCACCTCACTTGACGACCTCTCCCCGGTGGCGCTTACCCCAGAAGCCCTCTTCGGCCGCCACTGCGCCATCGTTGGTAGCTCCGGTTCGGGGAAAAGTTGGAGCGTGGCTCGCCTCATTGAGGAGGCATCGAAACACCGCTCGAATGTCATTCTTTTTGACCCAACCGGAGAATACGAAAATCTCCACACCAACATCTTTCATATCCACCTCGGAGTCTCCACGCGCGCAGACTCCACCTCGATTCCAGCCGCGGTCCCGTACTACGAGCTCTCCGAGGCTGACCTCATCTCGATCTTCCGCCCCTCGAACGCAACGCAGTGGATCAAGCTTCGTGCGGCAATAAAAACGCTCAAGCTTTTGTACCTCGTTCCTGGCTTGGCGAGTCACGGAACGCTCTCGAAAGCACAAAAGCTAAAGAGCCCATTCGAACAGGCGCTGGCTGCGAGGGCGGCGCAGCTCGATCGGCCAGAGAGCATATTCAATATTCATAAGCTTCCGCTCCAGATCGAACTTGAGTGCGTGGACCCCGTACGGAGCGCCGCTGAGTTGCAGTACTGGGGTGGCCACAACCGAGACGACCACAACGCCTGCCTGCCGCTCATCAATCGAATCGAGGAGGTCCTCCGCACGCCCGAGCTTAACGCGATTTTTCACCCAACACCGGGACCCTCAGGCTTTGAAGCGATCGAAAAGCTCATCACGGATCAGAGCGTTGCGATACTGCGAATCTCACTGGAGTATCTTCCAACTACGCACCGAGTTCGT
>JBIIYC010000092.1:0-10354 GCA_044347025.1 Bdellovibrionota bacterium | reverse complement strand
CGTCGATCGCGAGTGGATCGAGCGCCTCAAGAGACTTCCATCCGAAGAGTTCTTCGGTTGCTGGTATGCGCAAGAGATCTTCGTGCGAAGTGGGTGGAGCCCCGAGCTTGAGGAGCGGATACGGATGAGTCGTGCGGGGATTCGAGCGGTGGATGTTGAGCCGATCTTCGCTGCAACTTCAGTGGCGCAGATGCCGAGTTTCTGGGATGCCCTCTCAACCACATCGACGCCCGTCCGGTATGTCGTTGGAGAACGGGATCGGAAATACCTTCAGATAGCTCAGGGGCTTCAGGCGCGAAATCCAACCATCTCGGTCTCTGTTGTTCAGGGCGCTGGTCATATGGTGCCCTTTGAGCGTCCCCATGAAGTGGCGAACATACTGCAATATCAGTGAGTTGCGATGTTTGGGGCGCCAGGGGTTTTTGACCCTCTGGGTGCCTTCATGGTATCTCCTTTACATTACGGAGTACCCTCACGAGTGACACCCTATGAGCACATTTTCCTGGAAGAGCGCCGGCACGTTTGAAGACATCCGTTACGAGAAGTTAGATGGAATTGCAAAGATAACGATCAATCGCCCCGAGGTTAGAAACGCATTTCGGCCCCAGACGGTTTTCGAGATGTCGGAAGCTCTTGAAGAGGCGCGGGAGGACGATGAGGTCGGTGTGATTATCCTTACGGGTGAGGGACCGCACGCATTCTGCTCTGGTGGTGACCAAAAGATCCGCGGAGATGCAGGATATAAAGATAAGAAGGGCAAGCATCGTTTAAATGTTCTTGATTTGCAGCGACAGATCCGTACCTGTCCAAAGCCTGTAATCGCGATGGTGGCTGGATACGCCATAGGTGGTGGCCATGTGTTGCACGTTGTGTGTGACCTGACTATCGCGGCCGATAATGCGATCTTCGGGCAAACCGGTCCGAAGGTTGGTTCCTTTGATGGTGGTTTTGGCTCCTCGTATTTGGCCCGGATTGTTGGCCAAAAGAAGGCGCGTGAAATCTGGTTCCTGTGTCGGCAGTATAACGCTCAGCAAGCTCTTGAGATGGGCCTTGTAAACACAGTGGTGCCGTTAGCCGACCTTGAGAAGGAGACGGTCGCCTGGTGCCGTGAAATCTTAGAGAAATCGCCACTAGCGCTTCGATGCCTTAAGTCTGCCATGAATGCCGATTGTGATGGGCAGAGTGGATTGCAGGAGTTGGCCGGTAACGCGACACTTCTGTATTACATGACCGAAGAGGCCCAAGAGGGGCGTGATGCGTTTGTTCAAAAACGAAAGCCCGATTTCCGCAAGTTTCCGAAGCGGCCCTGAGGTGCTTTTGATGCAGCCAAAAGTTTGGATCGATGCAGCTCGGCCGAAAACCCTAGGAGCCACGGTTGCTCCAATTCTCATTGGCACGTCGCTAGCATATCGAACTGGACAGGTTGATGTTGGGTGGACGGTTATCGCGCTTCTCTCTGCATTGTGCATTCAGGTCGGAACTAATTTTTGCAACGACTACTGTGACTTTACAAAAGGTGCAGATGTTGAACGCGTTGGGCCTGTTCGAGCAACGCAGGCAGGCTTGGTATCCCCGGAGCAGATGAAGCGAGCCACGATCGTGATGTTCGGGCTCGCAATTCTCTTGGGTGCTCTTTTGGTGTGGCGCGGTGGGGCGCCCATCCTTCTGATAGGTCTTCTCTCGGTACTGTTTGGAGTTCTGTATACCGCGGGGCCGTATCCGCTTGCGTACATCGGGATGGGAGATCTCTTTGTGCTGGTGTTTTTTGGTCCGGTCGCTGTCGCGGGCACATACTACGTGAACGCTCTCGTATGGTCTCGCGAGGCGGCTCTCTTTGGTTTGGTCCCAGGTTTGCTGTCTGTTGGTATCCTGGTAGCGAACAATCTGCGTGACTATCGATCCGATCGTGCTGTTCGCAAACGAACCCTTGTGGTGCTCCTTGGAGAGCGGTTCGGAAGAATTGAGTACGGGGTGTGCGTATTGGCGCCAGCAGCGTTTCTCCTAACCCAGATGGAGCTACTTGGCACGATTGGCGCATACATCGCGGCGCTTGCGAGTGTGGCGTTTGGGATGATGCTCCTGCGTATACTGTGGGGACGGAGTGGAGGCGACCTTCGGCCGCTGTTGCCTGCGACCAACAAGGTGCTCATTGCAACGTCCCTCCTTGTTTCGCTCTTTCTGGTTTTTCCGCTATGAGTAGTTCAGGCGGGGAGGTGGCACTCGGCGTTGAGCAGCGATCGCTCTTCCTAAACCGCGAACTCTCTTTTTTACCAGCGCCATCAAATCGACGTGAGGTCGGGATACTTTGGTATCGAGCACAAACTGGAGAGCGATACGTTGGGGAAGTAGCACCTCTTCCTCGTTTCAGCGGGGAGACCCTCTCCGAGGCCCTCGATGAATGGAGAGGTATACAGCATTTGATCCCTCCACTGGAGGAGATGAGCCTTGCATGTGACGGTGTGTGGGGCATTTTTCTGGGGGGAGTTCGATGTCCTTCGCTTCGGTGTGGCCTTGAGGGCCTGGCGCTCGATTACCTGGTTCGTGATGAAGCGTGGTGCGCAGCTCATATCGTTAACCCTTCGATCGCGTGCAATGCTCTTGTCGTTCCGCAGGCGGGGACCTCGCTTGCGGATCAGATCAGTGCGGCTATGGAGAGGGGATTCTGCTCTATCAAAATTAAAGTTTCTCCAGAGACGATTGATGATGTTCTCCCGATTCTTGGCGGTCTTTCGAGAGATAATCCTCTCAAGGTGAGGTGGAGGCTCGATCCGAATCGAAGCTTTTCTTCGGATGAATTCATGCGGATTGTACCGAGATGTGCAGGAGTGCCGATTGAGTACATTGAGGAGCCGGTCCGAGATACTGATCAGCTACCACGTCTCATCGCGGAGTCACCTATTCCGCTCGCTCTCGATGAGACAACTCGCGAGCTTCCGGCCACGGAGTGGCTTAGATGGGGCGCTCGGTACGTTGTACTTAAGCCGACACTGAATGGAGGCTTGCTCTCTCTACTACCACTCATCAGCCGCATCGCCGCATCGGGCGGGCGTGTCACACTGTCATCAAGCTTCGAGTCCGGAATAGGGCTGCGAGCGATAGCACTCTTGGCAAGTCTCATCCCGAATTGCGGGGCAGTTGGGTTAGATACTGCGTCGTTTCTACGGGAGGATCTCCTTATTCCACGGTTTCCCTCGGGCGCGCCGACGCTTTTGGTATCAGAGCTACGTGAAGCGCGGTGTAAAGGGGAGTGCCATCTATGAACGCGTTGCATGAATCCATCTGGAATCATGGGACTGCACCATGTATCCGCCAGAGAGGAGAGGTCCGCTCGTATCGCGATACCGCGCAACGGATCTCCGTAGTGCGCAGGAGCTTTGAGGAGGCAGGGGTGACCGCTGGTGATGTGGTGCGCTTGGAGTGTGGAAGCGCTGAGGCGACGATCACATCTATGCTGGCGCTTCTAAGCATGAATGCGCATGTCTTTCCGATTAACAGTCGTTGGCCGTTGGCCATGGCCCAGCAGGCTGCCCTCGACACCGGGGCCCGCTTCTCAGTTTCAAGCGCTCGAGATGATACGGTCGAAATAGGAACGATACCTGGGTCTCAGGGTATCAGTGCAACAAAGTCGCTTCCCCCGTCTGTGATCGTTGCGACATCGGGGAGCACCGGCACACCGAAATATGCCGTTCTCTCGCTCACCGCGCTGCTTGCAAGTGCACGGGGAGTTGTCAGCCTCCTGGGATTATCAGCCGGCGATTGTTGGCAACTTTCGTTGCCACTCTTTCACGTTGGAGGATTGGGGATAGTGTTTCGAAGTATGTGTGCAGGGAGCTCAATTGCTATCGCACAGAATGGAGGCGTTCCTGCATCGGACGGTGCCCGCGATGGAACTTTCCTCTCCCTCGTCCCAACTCAGTTGTATCGGTTGCTCCGAGACCCTCACTCGCATGAGTATCTACGACGACAGCGGTGTATTCTCTTGGGAGGGGCACCGATTGGGGCTGATATCTGTCAAAGAGCGCGTGAGCTCGGGGTGCGCGTTGTGCCGTCGTATGGTCTCACCGAGATGTGTTCCTTAGTCACCGCAGACACGGATGTGGTAATGAGAGCCGATGGGTCCGTTTCAATGGGGCGAACGGGGCCGGGGCGAGAGGTGTCGATCGATCCCTCGGGGGAGATCTGTGTACGCGGAGAGTGCCTCTTTAGTGGTTATCTGACGTCCGAGGGGATAGCGCCAAGTGTCGATAGCCAAGGGTGGTTTCACACCCGGGATATCGGCGCCATCGACGCTGATGGAGGACTCATCGTGAAGGGGCGGATGGATGCGCAATTCATATCCGGGGGAGAGAATATTCACCCTGAGATGATAGAGCAGGCACTTGCGGCGATTGCACCGATAGTCGCAGCGTGTGTTGTGCCCCTTGCAGATCCAGAGTTTGGCCAGCGGCCGTGTGCCTTGATTGTAACCGATGGCGCTGCATACGATGCGGAGGCGATACGGACAGAGCTTCGTGCTCGGATACCAGCGTTTGCAATTCCTACATCAATAATTGAAGCTCCCAGCCACCTCGTAACTGGCTCAGGAAAGATAGATAGGCAGGGCGCGCTCAAATATGCTCGGGAACGCGCGGGCTAGCGCCGTGGTGCTACCAACTCGCGAGCTGTACCGTGGCCGTTCGTATATCGCCGCGTCGGTTCAGCGTCAGCGTTACGGAGTCGCCCGGCGACTTCTCGTCAAGAACTCGCAGTAGGTCGTTTGCGTCTTCGACAGGTATTCCATCAATTGCGGTGATGATATCCCCGATCTCCATGGATCCATCAGGTTTTCGGTGAATCGGTTCGAATCCTGCCTTCGCGGCTGGAGAGCCAGCGATAACGTCCGCTACGATGGCGCCCACGATTCCCTGTCGCCGAGCCATCTCGCTCTCAAGGGCGCGGATCCCAAGGCCGGGCTTTTTGACACGACCGCCTTTGAGTATCTGAGGAACGATTCTGTTAATCGTGTCCACGGGCACGGCAAATCCGATTCCGGAGTATGCACCGGATGGGCTGATTATGGCCGTATTCATTCCGATCAGGCGTCCAGCGCTATCAAGAAGTGGGCCTCCGGAATTTCCAGGATTGATCGCAGCATCGGTTTGGATAACTCCCTGAATTGGACGATCGGTAACTGATTTTATCTCGCGCCCCAGCCCACTGATAATTCCGGTGGTTAGGGTGTGATCAAATCCGAATGGATTTCCGATGGCGTATACTCGCTGCCCAACCCTGAGGTCTTTGGATGATCCGATGGGGATCGGAGTAAGTTTCGACTTTGGGGCATCAACTTTAAGAACCGCGATATCCTTGTCTGGCTCGACGCCCACCAGGCTTGCCTGCAGTGTTGAGTGGTCCGATAGTGTGACGCGAGCAGCTTGAGCGTTCTGAATGACGTGAAAATTGGTGACGATGTATCCCTGAGAGTTCCAAATGAAGCCAGAACCTGCTCCCTGAGGAATCTCAAAGAGGTTCATCGAGAAAAAATCGCGCTCCACGGAGAGGCTCGTTATGTAGACAACAGACGCCTGAGCCTGCTCAAAAAGGTTTATAGTTGATACTTCATCAGGTGCGAGATCGCCCCGTGGTGCGATTGACCGGGGTGATGTCTGAACAACACCCGGGGACGAAAAGCGACGGATGAGGGAGAAGCTCCCAAGAACCATGACCGCTCCGCAGAGCGCCGAAAGAAGGATTGCTGGGAGTGCTTTTCGAAGGAGATGCCACATAGCCCTATACGATGCGATCCTTAGGGGCGATTATCAAGGGGCGCTTATAGCGGTGCGCGATTGAACGGCGCGATCGCGCGTGATAGCCTTCCTCCATGCGACGAGCGGATTCTTTTGGCGAAATTGAGGAACTCTTACGGACCCGACATCTGATCCTTGATGGCGGTATGGGAACGATGATCCAGACCTACGGGCTGGATGAGGGAGACTTTCGTAACCAGGCTCTGCAGGGGCATGCTAAGCTGCTCAAAGGTAACAACGATCTACTCAGTATTACGCGTCCGGACGTCGTTCGTGAGATCCATGCTAAGTATCTTCGGGCTGGGTCTGATATCGTCGAAACAAACACGTTTTCTTCGACGTCGATAGCGCAGGCGGATTACGCCCTTGAACACCTCGTCTGCGATATAAACAGGGCGAGTGTCGGACTTGCAAAAGAGGCGATTGCACAGGTTCAACGTGAGCAACCGGGGCGGCGGTGCTTTGTAGCTGGAGCCATAGGTCCAACCAATCGGACGGCGTCACTCTCTCCGGATGTCAACAATCCAGCGTTTCGTGCCGTCACCTTCGCGCAGCTTGAGTCAAGCTACTTCGAGCAGGCGCTTGCCTTGGCGGAAGCTGGGGCCGATCTTCTTCTCGTAGAGACCATCTTTGACACGTTGAATGCAAAGGCAGCTCTCTTTGCTGTCGATCGTTGCTTTAAGACAACCGGGGTTCAACTTCCGGTAATGGTATCCGTAACGATTACGGATCAATCGGGACGAACCCTCTCGGGTCAAACCGCACAGGCCTTTTGGTACTCAATTCAGCATGCGCATCCACTCAGCGTTGGTATCAACTGTGCCCTCGGAGCACATGAGATGCGCCCGTACCTCCAGGAGCTCGCGGCCGTCGCGAATTGTTACGTCAGCTGCTATCCCAACGCTGGGCTCCCGAATCCCCTCAGTGAGACCGGATACGATGAAAAGCCGGAGGACACAGCACGAGCGCTCGGTGATATCGCCGATGACCATCTGCTCAATATCGTTGGTGGGTGTTGCGGAACAACACCCGAACACATCGCTGCTATCCGTGAGCGAGTCACAGGTGTCGCGCCACGGGCAATTGCGGCTCATAAGGGGCGCCTGGCGTTGGCTGGACTGGAGCCATTGGTCATAGCGCCCGAGAATCCTTTTATTCTCGTCGGCGAACGGACCAATGTGACCGGGTCACCCAAGTTCAGGAAGCTCATTGAGGAAAACAAGTTTGAAGAAGCGCTATCTGTTGCACGCCAGCAGGTAGAGAACGGTGCGAACATTGTCGATGTAAACTTCGACGAGGGCCTTCTCGATAGCGAAGCGTGCATGACGCGCTTTCTAAACTTAATGGCAAGCGAACCTGATATCAGTCGAGTGCCGGTCATGATCGATAGCTCCAAGTGGTCGGTGCTCGAGGCCGGGCTTCAATGTGTGCAGGGCAAGGGGATCGTTAACTCCATTAGTTTAAAAGAGGGCGAGGAGAAGTTTAAGGAACAGGCCAGCACGATCGCCAAGTATGGCGCGGCGATGGTGGTGATGGCTTTTGACGAAAAAGGCCAAGCGGCGACCCTTGCTGATAAGGTCCGGATCTGCCAGCGCGCGTTTAAGATTCTAACCGAGGAGGTTGGAATTGACCCACATGACATTATCTTTGACCCGAATGTGCTTACCGTCGCTACAGGTATCGAAGAGCACAATTCGTACGCGCTCGATTTCATCGAGGCGGTGCGTGAGATAAAGGCTACCTGTCCAGGCTGCCTCACCAGTGGTGGTATTAGTAACGTCTCCTTCTCATTTCGAGGCAATAATAAGGTTCGCGAGGCAATGCACTCCGTGTTCCTCTTCCATGCCATCAAAGCTGGGCTCGACATGGGGATCGTTAATGCCGGAATGCTTGAGGTATACGAGGAGATCGAGCCCGAGCTCTTGGAAAAAGTTGAAGACGTTATCCTCAATCGCCATCCTGGTGCGACCGAGGCGCTTCTTGAGATAGCGGATAGGTATAAGGGACAGTCGACAGAGCGCGACAGCGCCTCGGCGCTTGAGTGGAGAAAGCTTCCTCTTGGAGATCGTATTACCCACTCGCTCGTAAAAGGCGTAGTTGAATTCATCGAGGCTGACACCGAGGAGGCGCGGCAGCAGCTTGGGCGACCTCTTTTGGTGATCGAAGGCCCACTGATGGATGGCATGAAGCACGTCGGCGACCTTTTCGGTGCAGGAAAGATGTTTCTGCCCCAGGTCGTAAAGAGCGCCCGAGTCATGAAGAAGGCAGTGGCCTACCTTGAGCCCTTTATGGAGGCCGAGAAGGCTGCGCAGGGAGTGGCCCAAGATCAGAAGACGTTTGTCATCGCGACCGTGAAGGGCGATGTGCACGATATCGGCAAGAATATAGTTGGAGTTGTGCTGGCGTGTAATGGCTATAAGGTCGTTGACCTCGGCGTTATGGTTTCGTGTCAGGAGATCTTAAAGGCCGCACGAGAGCACAAAGCAGATCTCATCGGCATGAGTGGGCTTATCACTCCATCGCTCGACGAGATGGCCAATAATTTAAAAGAGTTCGTGCACGAGGGTGTGCACACTCCCGTTTTAATCGGTGGTGCTACAACCTCGCGTGCGCATACAGCGATAAAACTTGCTCCCCATTACCAGGGGCCGGTGGTGCATGTGGCGGACGCCTCACTCGCGGTGGAAGTGTGCACCAATTTGTTGAGTGAGGAGCGACGGGCTGAGTACGTCAGTGACCTGAAGGCAAACCAAGAGGAGCAGCGTCAGGTGTTTGCCGCCGGTCGTAACGAGCTAAAGTTCCTGTCGATAGACGATGCGCGCAAAGGACGGATGCCGTACCGCGAGTATCCGATCGAGGTTCCCTCGGTGCTCGGCACGCATACCTTCAAAAATATACCCCTCGAGCAGGTGGCGGCGCTCATTGATTGGTCTCCGCTCTTTTGGACATGGGAACTCAAGGGCTCCTTCCCGAGTATTCTCGAGAATAAAACGTACGGCGGACAGGCCCGTGAGTTGTATCGGGAGGCGCAGGCTATCCTCGCTCGGATTATCGCTGAGAAGCGGTTCTCCCTTGAGGGGATTGTAGGAATATTTCCTGCACGGGCAGATCACGACGATGTTGTGTTGTACGAAACAAGCGATGCTCACCACGAGCTGGAGCGCTTTTGCTTTTTACGACAGCAGCGAGAACGAGCTGGGCTGCCAAACCTCTGCCTTGCGGATTACATCGCTCCGAAAGAGTTGCAGGTGACCGACTACATGGGGGTCTTTGCGGTGGTATGTCACGGCGTTGAGGCGTTTGCCAAGGAGTTTGAGCTTGCTGGCGATGATTACCAATCCATTATGGTCAAAGCCCTAGGGGATCGGTTTGCTGAGGCTTTGGCGGAGTATCTGCACAGAGAGATTCGGGCGCTGTGGGGGTATGGAAAAGACGAGAACCTCTCGCTTGAGGCTTTGATTAAGGAGGAGTATCGCGGAATACGTCCCGCTCCTGGTTATCCGGCATGCCCCGAGCACACGGAGAAGCAGAAGATTTGGGACCTCCTCAAGGTGCAGGATGCAATTGGACTCTCTCTTACTGAGAGCTACGCTATGACACCGGCAAGCAGCGTCTCGGGTTTTTATTTCGCACACCCGGATGCCGCCTACTTTAACGTAGGAAAGCTTGATCGTGACCAGGTCCAGGATTACGCGAAGCGCAAAGGCATGTCGATTGAAGAGGCGGAGCGGTGGCTAGCTCCGAACCTCGGCTATTAGTGGCTGTGTCGCATGAAAACAAGCATTGATATCTTGGCCAGTATCTTTTCCCTCTCTAATGTGGGGGAATCAGAGCGAGCAGCGCTCGAAGGAGTTCCCGATGATACCATCGGAGCATTCGTTCGGTCTGTATATCGTGAGCTCAAAAACCACCCGCAGGCAGATCTCTGGCTACAAGAGTTGGTGAGCTACGCGGCCAGGAGCGAATTCTCTCTTACTCAGTGGTTTGATCAGATAGTGTGCGCATATCGGTGGCTTGAAAAGCAACAGCGCACGGCGCGCTTCTTCGATGTCGTTGAGTATGTCGCGTGTGCGATTGAAGGGTCCGATCTACAACCGGGGCACGATCTTACGTGGTATCTCGATCACTACGGTTTCGAGAAGGCCGTTGAGATCCCACCAGGCGCTGAAGAAGCGTGATGCGCTTTCTACCAGCCGAGCGACTCTAGAACTTTTCCTCGGTTGACTATGCGCACGTGGGCTGACGTGTTGGTGCGGGTATTAAGGAAATCGTTCATCGCGTAGCCGCTTTTTCGTATCTGTGCACCATCGGATGGCATACAGAGGTGTGCCGCCATGAGCTGATGGCTCTTTACGTGGTGAGTCAGAGCTACGATCTCATCAGAGATCTCTGACAGCTTTTGATACTGCTCGGGAACCGAGCGATCCGAAGTCGTTGCGGCAAGTGCCTGCGTTGCGATCTGAATTGATTCTTCAACTGATGACGTTGGACAGTAGGCTGCAACAAACGCTGCGCGTGCGGATACCGGCACAAACTGGAGTAATCCAATGACCAGGAGCTCCTCAGAT
>JBIIYC010000267.1:0-3029 GCA_044347025.1 Bdellovibrionota bacterium | reverse complement strand
TCACCATAGTAGTAGTATCGGATGTTTCGTATGAGGCGTCCGAAGCCTTGGAGTTTTGTCCCATGTTTCTTCGCTCGTCCTGCATTATCTATCCCGGCCTCTACCTCCTTACCCTCGGCGCGACCTGTCGCTATGCGATCGTGGGTGACGACAACGCGATCACGCTTACCGATCCTGGAGCCTCTCTCCATATCGCCCCGTTAGAGGAGCGACTTGCGCGGCTCAATCTTTCTATCGAAAATGTGAAGAACGTCCTGATCACACACCTCGATGCGGATCGCGTTGCCGGTATCGCTCTCCTTCGGCGTCGGTGTCCTCAGCTCAAGGTCTTCGGCACCGCCGCGATGCGCTCCGCGTTGAAACGAGATAGCTTCGTTCAGACTCTCTGGGAGAAGGACCAGGCATTCGGCAGAGACTATTTCGGCGTTGAGGCGCAAACTGGGGTGGAGTTCAGCGAGTTCAAAGAGGCTCTTCGAATCGATCACCCCCTCGTTGAGGCCGATTCAATCGCCGTCGGAGAGGATCTCGCCATTCGGTCATTGGCGACCCCAGGACATCGAGAACACTCGGTGTCATACCTTCTCGTGCCCCACGAATTCGTAATCGCGGATGAAACCATGGGTTATTACCGTGGTAGCAAACTCGCTGCTCCTGGAGCTGACTTCGACCTCCAACGAGCGGTGGCTTCGATCGCACGCTTCGAGCACGTCGAGATCTCCGGAATCGGGTTTTCGTACGTTGGCGCCATCACTGGAACCCTCGCTCGCAAACATCTGACCGCGCTCACCCAAAACTCCACAGACCTCGTTAAAGAGTGCCAGAAGGCTCGAACTGACGGGGTCCCAGTCGATGAGATTGTGGCTCAAGTTAAGGAATCCTTGTACGCTCCGATAGTGAGTGATCCGTTTCTCATCGAGAGCATGAACGCATCATTCAACGCTGTGGTGAAGCAGTTGTCGCTGTAACGGCGAAGCGCACCACATCCCGAGCGGATTGATGGCGTTAGTCGATTACTTACTATCGACTTCGAGATGCGAGCCAAACTACCAATTGAGCTTTACGTACACCATCGCGTGATCAGACGCGTCCTTCGGTGTGTACAGGGCGCCGGCGTTATACGATCCCTCGCTGTATGCAGTCGTCCAGGCATAGCGTAGGCTTTCCGCTGGCATGAGGATATCATCGAGCCACGAATATTCGCCTTTATAGGAGAACGTTCCAGACTGTGGCATCGCCTCCTTGTTCGATGTGATCACGCTGAACAGTTTGCGAGGAAGCTCTGAATCAACCTTGCACAATGGAACCCCACGTTTGCTCAGTCGACAGGGACCTCCAGCCATAAAGCTGCCCAGAGTCAGTGATCCCTCAAGAATACGCGCCGAGGCCACGTCAAAATTACTATTACGGTCCCCCAAAACTACCAACACAGACTCTCCTGACGCAAAAGAGTTTTCGTGTCGCGCCTCAAGGATACGGCGCAGAGCTTCACTCATCTCCATCCGATACGTTTCCCACTCAAGCCCCGTCGGATCGCCCTCTCCGCCTCGCTTTGACTTGAAGTGAAAGTTAACGACGGACACGGTTTTCCGAATCTCTCCCTCACGCGAGGTTACCGCCAGCTGAATCTCAAGTGGGGTTCGTGAAAATATCCTGGGCTTCTGCTTCTTGCTAATACGCGGAAGCTCTACTCGAGCATACGAGAACGCCTGTAAGATCTCCGCGCGATCCTTTGCGACTAAGAATCCCGTTGTCATAGCCCCATCGGCGGGTGGCGCGATTCGGGATTCGTATATTCTTCCAGTGTCACGCCGAAGCACCCGAATCAGCTCCGACAAAGCAGCTTTGCCCTCTGCCTCACTCTTACCCATCACCTCTTGAACAGCGATTACATCGCACTGCTCTCGCCGGAATCGCGTAACAAGCTCCTCGACCTTCAGCTCGTACTGGCTAAGCTTGTACCCGGGACTACGAGCCTTCATGACGGCATAGGTCCCGAATAGCTTTAAATTCTGGCTGCACACGACAAGGTCCGGAGCACCACGGGGATCCTCTCCAACCTGAACACCTCGAGATCGCTCTGACGACTTGGGCTTCGGTGTCGGATGCGCCCCCTCCCCTTGAGCATGTTCATCTTGTGCCCACACCAGGGGAACCGTGCTGTCCCGCTGACTGGAAGCGAGCACAACGATCCCACACACTGATACGATTAAACCACCAATCAACCGAGTCGACACACGACGCATATTCCGAATCCTCACAAACCACACGCCTTTACTCTCCAGGAGCGTCCCCTCCCTCGGTCCAGGCTCTGAAACATAGACTCTACACTGAGCGCCCCATCGCGCGCTGCCTGAATACGGATAAGTGCAAGCCTACCGACCAGCATCGCATCTACGATATCTTGATGCTTCGAAAGCGGTTCCCCACTACCCGCCAGTCCTAGCCTGCGCAGGGCTGAGGAATAGAGAAACTCAGCGGTCTTTACAGCAGTGGACTTCACCTCAGCCCGGGGGACCTGTTTACCAGAGAGCCCCATGACCTCTTGCTGAACCGAGCGAGGATTTATTCTACCAGGCACCCTCACCAACCGAGAACGAGCCACCGATTCGAAGATCGTGCGAACCTGCTCAACCTTGAGCGCATTGTGCGGGTCTTTCATGGTCGTGGCAGCCTCGCACACAAGCAGATCGTTCTCGCCGAGGCCAATTTTCGCGAAGATGGTCGAAATACTGTCTTGGATTGCGCGCAAACGCTCCGCCAAGGGCACCGAGGCCGGGGCACTCTTAATCTTTCCGACCGAAGCGATCTCCCCATCTGCCACCCTAAAAAGCACCCAACCAGAACAGGTCAGACTGGGATCAACGGCGAAGAGATAACGGAAAGCGGGCATGCGTAGAGGATACCCTTTCATCCACCGAGCCGCTATCCGTGCAATGCATCGGCCCGTACTCATAGTGCAATCACGGTTGTGCGCTCGAGATATCGCCCCGCCACTGACAGAGTGCAGGCAGAGTACAGGCCAATTGCTG
>JBIIYC010000266.1:0-3043 GCA_044347025.1 Bdellovibrionota bacterium | reverse complement strand
AATCGAGTCGTTGTATCGGCCCAGGAACGTCAACGTGCTGGCGTAGCGGGATCGAGCTCCTAAGTCGTTCGGATCAAGCTTGAGGTATCGCTCATAGAAATCGAGGGCCTTAGTGAAGGCTCGTTGATCAAATGATACATCTGCCATCATTACAAGAGCGGTAGGGTCGTTTGGCTCCGCCTTCAAGATCTTTCCGAGCGTGTCGATCTCCTCGAAAACGAGCACTGGTGAGGCTGCGGGATTCGCTCGAAGTTTATCTGCCAACATCCCTGCATATATTCGGAGCTTTGTAAGGTCCTCAGGGTTCTTCTCCAATTCTCGTTGCATCGCCAGGATCTGCGGGTCATCGCTCACCTGCTCCGCCTGAGCGTGCTCCGGAAGAGGGCCACGCGCGGGACTTGGTGCCGGGCGATTTCCACGAACCAACGTTTGAAGCCCAAGGGCCACTCCGAAAAGAACAAGGCCACTGACTATAACGGTCGGGTAGTATGCGGAGCTTTTCAGCAGCACTCGCTTTCCGCACGAGGGACAGAACTTCATCGCACCGCTCAAGGATGCACCACACTTTCCACACGCTGTTATAGTATTTTCCATCACACCACTCCGAAAATTCGCTCTGCATGATCAACTATTTAGAAATAAAGGTCCAGTGCGGTTTCCCCTCTGTCGTTCGTCCAACTCACGCCCCCCTCCTTGTTCCAGGCAGTTACGATGCGCGCGCAGCGGTCTCCGGGTCCTCAGTCCTCACGGGGCTGGCCTCTCGAGTCAAACACGGACACCGAGGTGATGCGGCCCTGGCGGGCAGCGCTCGCCCCCGTGAGTCGAACGGAGTTTAACGAGCACCGAGTCAGAATTGCATTGCATCAGTTAGTTGTAGGCCCTGTAATACGGTGATAACCGTACAATTATTGGGATTAGAGTAAGGAGTGTCGTGACTAGTACGCAGCCAGCCCCGTCAGTGAGAACCCCCCGAAACAGAGACCCGCACAGCATCTCGCTCGTTATCCCCTGCTTCAATGAGGAAGAGGTGTTACCGGAGCTTCGACGTCGGCTCCGCGACCTTGCATCACAGTACTCGTGCCCACTGGAAGTGGTGCTCGTTGACGATGGCAGCCGCGACAATACGTGGCCGATGCTCCTTCAGTATGCGTCGGAAGACTCCTTTATTAAGGCCGTTAGACTATCCCGCAATTTCGGACACCAAACTGCGATTACGTGTGGACTCGATCAAACTCGCGGCGAGGTTGTAGTGATTCTCGACGCTGACCTTCAAGATCCGCCAGAGCTCATTCCTGATATGATTAAGGAGTGGCGGGAAGGATACGACGTAGTCTACGGGCAACGCCGCGTTCGCCACGGTGAATCTGCCGCTAAGAAATTCTTTGCGTTCGCGTTCTACCGCACGTTCGAGAAGGTTGCTGGCCTCAAAGTTCCCCGTGACACCGGAGACTTCCGGCTCATGGACCGCCGCGCGGTAGATGCACTGCAGTCACTCCGGGAGCGACATCGTTTCGTGCGCGGAATGGTATCGTGGATCGGATACCATCAAAAGGCGTTGCAGTACGACCGCCCAGAGAGATTTGCTGGTGTGACGAAGTATCCCTTTCGCAAGTCACTCTTCCTGGCGATCGATGCGATCACATCGTTTACATACGCCCCGTTGCGGATCGCTTCCTACCTAGGAATCGCAACATCGGCGCTAGCGTTTCTCTACATCATGGTGGTCATCGTCCTAAAGGTCCTGGGCATCAACTTCCCTGGATATACATCCCTTATGGCATCGATCCTCCTCCTGGGAGGGGTCCAACTAACGGTATTGGGGATTCTTGGCGAATACGTCGGGCGCATCTTTGAACAAGGTCAACAACGTCCACTTTACCTGATTGATCAGATTCAGGGCGAGCCCTTGGAGAAGTCCCACGAGAAGCAGTCCGCAAAGGCTTGCTGCTAATCGCTCACATCAGTTTTTTACAGAGGTTTTTTTATGAATCAATGCGCTACAACGAACAAAGAGGTTATTATTGTTGGTGCTGGGTACACCGGCCTTGCTGCAGCACTCGATCTCAGTCGGGCCGGATGCAAAGTAACGATCTACGAGAAGGATTCTGATGTCGGTGGACTCGCGGGCACCTTCGAGATCAACAAAGGGATCCGAATCGAGAAGTTCTATCACCACTGGTTCACTTCGGATGTCGACGTCCTCGATCTGATCGATGAGCTAGGCTTAGGTCACCTGAAGCGTTACGTTTCATCGAATACGGGCCTCTACTACACTAACTCTGTATTCCGCTTGGCGAGCCCGCTCGATCTACTCTCATTCAATCCGATTCCATTCATCGACCGCATTCGAACGGGGCTTATGGCTCTCATCGCTCGTCGAATTGATGACTGGCGTCCTCTTGAGCACATATCCGCCGAGGACTGGCTCATTCGGTATGGTGGCAAGAAGGCGTATCAGACGATTTGGAATCCCCTCATGCAGGGCAAGTTCGGAGTTGAAGCGAAGAATGTCTCCGCCGTCTGGATCTGGAACAAGTTAAAGCTTCGCGGCTCGAGCCGAAACAAAAAGGGCGGGGAGAGTCTCGTATACTTCGGTGGTGGATTCGGCGCTTTAACTGATGGAATTCGCACATCGCTCTCCGCGATGGGTGTGAATATCAAGCTCAACACCGGAGTTCGCTCAATTCTCGTCGAGAACGGCAAGGCAGTTGGCGTAGAAACCGAGCACGGTGTGCATCGCGCTGACGCCGTCTTGTCGACGATCCCCCTTCCGCAATTCGTAAGCATGACGCCGGCGTTGCCTGCTGATTATCGTGCTCAATGCGAGAAAATTCGGTTCCTTGGTAACAGCTGCCTTGTGCTCAGACTCAACCGATCCCTCTCAAGCACCTACTGGCTCAATGTGGCCGACCCCTCTTTCCCGTTTGTCGGAATTATCGAGCACACCAATCTCGATCCAAAGGAGAACTACGGAGGCGATCACGTTGTATATCTCTCGAAGTACCTCCCAACAACCGAGAAGCTTTTCTCATTTACTCCAGAC
>JBIIYC010000265.1:0-3079 GCA_044347025.1 Bdellovibrionota bacterium | reverse complement strand
ATTCAACCCGGGTTCGAGCGGGTTTTGTCACGCGCGATGTGGAATGACCGATATTCAGGCGGGAGCTACTCAATCGACAACAATCACCTCCCGATCGAAGGCCGCCAACCGATAGAGGCTCCTGGAGAACTCTACTTCGCCGGCGAACACACACAGCGAGTCCCGAGCTACATGGATGCTGCTGTGCGAAGCGCTATCCAAGTCTCTGACAGTATTGTGGATCACCTACTTTCGACAGGGGAGCCCCAAGCATCCAGCGCACCGAAGGTCGCTGGTGCACGCTAAACGAGCCTACTCAAGGTCTGTGTACTTCTTACTACTCCCTTTGGACAGCTCCTCAGGATATTTCGACTCGTTCTTCTGCATCTTCTGCTCAAACGCAGCCCTGATGTCGAGCCCAGCATCGGCCGCTAACAACAACACCCAATAAAGGACATCCGAGAGCTCCTCGCCCAGCCGTTCCTTGAGCGTAGGAAGCTGCGCCTCAATCTCAGCTTCTGACTTCCACTGAAACACCTCTAATACTTCAGCAGCCTCTAACGCCAATGACAGAGCCATATCTTTAGGCTTGTGGAACTGCTTCCAATCTCTTGCGTTTCGAAATGCAACAACTCGATCCGTTAGGTTTTGAATATCATTCATACCGTCAGGAATACCACGCCCGCTGGGGGCGATACAGGCTATTTTCGACCGGTGCCCGGCACTGTTCAGACGTAGCCACCGTAGTTTGAATCCGGCGCCGCAGAGATTCTTACGATCTGCAGCCTAAGCATGAGGCGCACCCGCCTCCGACGCGCATCACATCTCCAACAGAAACCGGATCTGTTTGACGAGTAATGAATCTGCCCGAAATTTCTCGCAGAACATATCTGCCCCTCGCTCCAGAGCTACAAATTCAAGGTCATCGCCACACGCGGTGAGCATTATCACCGGAATGTCGTGAGGCCCCCACTGGCCATCAACGCTGCGAATAGCCTGCAGGAACTCGAACCCATTCATCTCCGGCATCTTGTAATCCGAGACGATCAAGTCAACCTGTTTATCCTCCAGCATTCCGAGCGCCTCCGTTGCCGAATCTGCCGGGATAACCTGATATCCTGCGCGCTCGATAATCTTACTGAGAAACTTGAGTTGCTCGGGATCATCGTCTACGACCAGCACGGAGCTATGCGCTGGATTCACCGCCCGAATACCCATTTCATCCCCGAAGTTCCATGACGATGTGTCCAGAAAATCGGTATCGCTAAAAGCGCCGGTCGTCTGCCGACCTCTCTTCTTAGAACCACTACCTCGAAGATGTCCCATACAGCTCTATTCCTTTTTTACCTAGGCTTGTACCATTTCAATCTGCGCATCCAGCGACTCGTTTTCGCGTGTCATCCTCATCGCTCGCGGGCTGCTACTCGTGGCGGCGCCCGCTCTACTTGTGACCTGCTATAAGAGGCTTCGGCAGCTCCTTACCTTCGCTATGCATTTGAGAACTTTTTTTCCGGAAAAATCTCCTCGACCCTGCGTTAGCCACAGGAATCGCCACGTTACGAGTAGGGAATTTCTGTAGCAGGGGGGTGCACTCACAGAGCCCCGGAAAATACACACGAAAAGTACCGCCCTTGCCCGGAGCTCCCCGAGCGCTTATCGTATGGAGGCCTCGGCGCTTTCCCAATAGTGCCGCGGGATTAGCGTCGGCAGCTAGTAGTGGCAGTATGAAAAAAAAGAGATTCGGTGTCGCAATTGTTGGAGGAAGTGGCTACGGAGCGGGCGAGGCGATCCGCATGCTTCTCGGGCATCCAGATATCGAAGTGGCTACCGTTACATCACGGTCGCATGCTGGAAAACCTGTATCGACGGTCCATTCGCACCTTGCGGGTCTCTCAACGCTCACGTTCGAAGCGTCGTTGCCTCATTCGTGGTACGGCGCCTACGAAGGAAGTGCCGTTATATGCGCGATGCCGAGTGGGCACGCGGCACAAACGATTTCGGATCTGCTCTCGCCGCCGCTATCATCGACTATGCGCATTATTGATCTCTCGGGCGACTTCCGACTAACAGATCCGGCGCAGCACGAGGCCTACTATCCAGAGGCACCCTTTGCACCTGACATTCGGTCTCACGTTTGTTACGGCCTCTCTGAGCTACAGCGAGATGCGATACGAAAGGCACGCCTCATCACTAACCCAGGATGTCTTGCAACGGCGGCGATTCTTTCACTCGCTCCACTAGCTTCCTATCAATTCGAGGGTTCGGTGGTAATCGACGCCAAGACCGGCACTTCAGGCGCAGGGAGGGAGCCTCAAGCTTCGATGCACCATCCGAGTCGAGCACACGACTTTACCGCATACAAAGCGCTCCAGCATCGGCATGAGCCGGAGATCCTACAGACCCTTGGCACCACATTCTCGAAATCCAATCGGCTCATGTTTATTCCGCACCTGATCCCAACCACGCGGGGAATATTCGTCAGCACCTACGGCACACTGACCAACGTGGTCTCCGAAGAGGAGCTGTATCAGCGCTATCAATCGCTCTATAAAGACTCCCCGTTCATTCGCTTCCGCCAATCCCCTCCCCGCTTGATTGATGTGGTTGGCACCAACTTCTGCGACATCCACATTCGAGTTCGAGGTGCCCAGGTAGCTGTCATGGCGACGCTGGACAACCTGGGCAAGGGGATGGTTGGCCAATGCATTCAGAACCTCAATCTAATGTGGGATCTCCCCGAAGACACCGGGCTCCTCCTCCCCTCCCTCGGTCCAGTGTAACGAACAACAACACCATGAACCCAACGGATCTTCTCAATCAATTTCCCGGGCTCTGCAACTACAGAGGGGCTCGATTTGTCGTCAAATACGGTGGTGCTGCGATGGAGCGCGAGGATGTGCGAGCCGCTGTATGCGCAGAGGTTGCGGCACTTGCTCAGATTGGCCTTGAGATCATCGTCGTCCACGGTGGTGGAAAGGAGATCTCAAGACTACTTGAGCGCCTCGGCGTAACGCCGGTCTTTGCCGATGGTCTGCGCGTGACGGACTCCGCTGCGATGGTAGCGACAGAGATGGTACTCTCCGGTTCAATTAACAAAGAC
>JBIIYC010000090.1:0-10530 GCA_044347025.1 Bdellovibrionota bacterium | reverse complement strand
CACGTACTTCTTAAACGGAGGGATCGAAGAGCCGTACAAAGGAGAGGATCGACATATGGTTCCCTCTCCGCGCGATGTGAAGACCTACGATCTGAAGCCAGAGATGAGCGCTCACGGCGTAACGGAACTGGTCGTCGCAGGATTGCGAGCGAATACATACGGATTGATCGTTGTGAACTTTGCCAACTGCGACATGGTGGGACACACAGGCGTGGTTGAAGCCGGTGTGAAAGCTGTTGAGACGGTGGATACTTGCTTGGGCGAAATCCTTGCAACGCTGCACAGCGTTGGGGGTCAAGCGCTCATTATCGCTGACCACGGAAACGCAGAGCAGATGATTAACTACGCGGATGGCACACCCCACACGGCGCACACCACGTTTCCAGTTCCAGTTATCCTCGTGGATTATGATAAGCCCGTGACGCTTCGCACCGATGGCGCACTGTGTGATGTAGCCCCAACGATCCTTAAGATGATGGGAGTAGCGCAGCCTGCGGAGATGACTGGGAAGCCGCTGTTTTAGCGCGCAACTTTCTGCCCAGGATCGTCGATTGATCACGGGTGACGCCAGCTACATTAACCTACCCCGAACCACGACTCTCCTGGTTGACGGGAGCACTCGAGATCCTGCTTCCAAAGGAGTGTCTGGTCTGCTCGCGACCGCTGCGAGGAAGAACGCTCTGCGTTCGCTGCAGACCGCAGCTTCCTGACCTCGATACAACACGAAATGCAAAGTGCCCCCTCTGCTTCGAGCCAACCAGTGCGATTGAGTCCATCTGCCCGGCCTGCGAGCTTTTCCCCCTTCCCGCCGACTCAATACGATTCATGTGGGTGTATAGCGGTCTTGCCCGAGACCTCATTCGGAGTATGAAGTACAGACCGAGTATGAGGCTCGCGCGGCTTGGTGGCTGCCTTTTGGCTCAGGCGATACCCCACCTTTTCGCAGATCCGCACTGGAACCTGATCGTTCCAGTCCCCTCTTCTGCACGCACCTACCGAAAGCGGCTCTTCCATCCGTGCGTTGAGATAGCACACGAGATATCACGCGTGCTCTCACTTCCCGTTCGCCCCCTGCTCATTCACGATCGGCGACGGGCACCACAGGCCCAGTTGCACCACGATGCGCGGCTTCGCAATCTTGGCGCTTTATTCACTGCCCGGAAGGACCCAACCTTGGTTGGGGCTCGGGTGCTTCTTGTTGAGGATGTTATTACTACCGGCGCTACCATCGCCGCCGCCACATCCTGCCTCAAGGAAGCCGGAGCATCTTCGGTAGATGTTTGTGCCCTCGCTCGGGCGCAGTCATGGGGGCGATTTCGGGAGCGAGTGTGGCGGGTTTTCAATTGGACCAACTCCTACGGTGGTGCTACCTTGCGCTCATGACACACGCCGAACACGAACAATCCCTCACCCGGTTCCTTGCGATAATCGCTAAGCTTCGCGACCCACAAGGGGGATGCCCCTGGGACCTCAAACAAACCTTTGCATCCCTCAAGCCGCTCATCATCGAAGAGGCATACGAGGTGGCCGATGCTGTTGAGTCAGGAGACGCCGCAGTGAAAGAGGAATTGGGTGACCTCCTCTCCCTTGTCGCTCTCTTTTCCCAGATTGCGGCCGAAAAGGACCTCTTCTCATTCGGATCTGTTCTAGATGGAATTTCAGATAAGTTGGTGCGACGACACCCACATGTATTCGGCGAAGCAAAGGTCTCAGGGACTGATGAGGTGCTGAAGAATTGGGAGCAGATTAAGCAAGAGGAGCGTGCTGCGAGCGCGACCCCCGAAAAGGGGTTACTGGATGGACTCCCGCGGTCACTCCCAGCGCTGCAGAAGGCGCACCAGATCGGCGAGCGGTGCAAGCGAGTAGGTTTTGACTGGGGCACCCGAGACGGCGTCGCAGAGAAGGTGCGAGAGGAGCTTGGGGAGTTTTTGCATGAGCTTTCGCCACTCCAACCGAGTCAGACCTCCCCCGACGCAGCGGTTGACCAAGAGAAGGTCTTTGAGGAGTTCGGAGACCTCCTTTTCACCCTCGCCCAATACAGTCGTCACCTAGGCTTTAATGCCGAGCAGGCCCTCGCCGCAGCGAACGGAAAGTTCATGAGACGCTTTGCATACCTTGAGGGACTCGCGCGGGCCGAGCACGGCTCGAAACCCCTGGGGGACCTCGGACCGGAGACCCTCGAGGGGCTCTGGCAAAGAGCCAAGGCAGCGACGGCACCAAAATAATCGACTTAGCGAGCCTATCTTGCTGTATTTCCTCTACGATATCCCGATCGTAGGGACCCATTACTTGAGCAAACCACGCCCCTGGTATAGCATCCGGGGGTTCGTCAACTCGTCGTAAGACTTATTACAAGAGACACTATGCTTAACGCTATGAAGAAGGAATCCGCTGATTACAAGGTAGCCGATATCTCCCTCGCCGATTGGGGCCGCAAGGAGATCGAGATGGCAGAGAAAGAGATGCCAGGTCTTATGGCGCTCCGCGAGGAATACGGCAAGCAGAAGCCGTTGAAGGGCGCACGCATCGCCGGCTCGCTCCACATGACTATTCAAACTGCAGTGCTGATCGAGACCTTGATTGAGCTCGGCGCTGAGGTTCGTTGGTCGAGCTGCAACATCTTCTCAACACAAGACCACGCAGCAGCCGCAATCGCCGCAGCAGGCATCCCAGTATTTGCGTGGAAGGGCGAGACTGCTGAGGAGTACGATTGGTGCTTGGAGCAAACCGTTATGTTTGGAGACAAGGGACCAAACATGATCCTTGATGATGGTGGCGATCTCACCATCCTCATGCACACTAAATATCCTGAGCTCATGAAGGACATCATCGGAATCTCCGAGGAGACAACAACTGGCGTACATCGTCTGTACGAGATGATGAAGGCTGGAACTCTCAAGGCTCCAGCGTTCAACGTAAACGATTCCGTTACAAAGTCGAAGTTCGACAATCTTTATGGCTGCCGCGAGTCGCTTGCTGACGGTATCAAGCGAGCAACTGACGTCATGGTTGCAGGTAAGGTTGTCGTTGTTGCCGGATACGGTGACGTGGGTAAGGGAAGCGCTCAGTCGATGCGCAACCTTGGCGCACGCGTTCTCATCACTGAGATCGATCCTATCTGCGCACTTCAAGCAGCAATGGAAGGCTACCAGGTAGTTACAATGGAGACCGCTGCTCCAATGGCAGATGTCTTCGTTACAGCAACGGGCAACGTCAACATCATCAACGAGAAGCACTTCAAGGTGATGAAGGACGAGGCGATTGTGTGCAACATCGGTCACTTCGATAACGAGATCGACATGGCGTGGCTCAACAAGAACACCAAGAAGGTTACTGTTAAGCCTCAGGTTGATAAGCACGTATTCTCTGACGGCCGATCGTTGATCGTGCTCGCTGAGGGACGACTTGTAAACCTCGGATGCGCTACGGGGCACCCAAGCTTCGTAATGTCGACATCCTTCACAAACCAAACTCTTGCTCAGATCGAGCTCTACACGAAGAAGGGCCAATACCCAGTAGGTGTATACGTTCTTCCAAAGGTACTCGACGAGAAAGTTGCTCGTTTGCACCTCAAGAAGCTCGGCGTTGAGCTCACTGAGATGACTGAAGAGCAGAGCAAGTACCTCGGACTCGCTAAGACTGGCCCATTCAAGCCAGAGCACTACCGCTACTAAGTAGTAGTGGCTTAGGAAGCCAGAGAGGCTGGGACGAAAGTCCTAGCCTCTTTTTTTTACTCTCTGCAGCTAGCGCCGCCACGTCATAACGCTATCAACCCGACAACCGCGACCATCATAACTGCCGCAGTGATGGAGACTGTTCCGATTGCAAGACCAGAGCTCGGCATCCCCCGCATAATCTCTCTATCACGCGCGATTGCGATAATTCCGACTAGTAAAAACGGCGCCAGAATTCCGTTAATGACAGCTGTCCAAAAAAGCGCCTGGATCGGATTAACCTGGAGCAGGCTGAGCATCATCCCAATCCCTATCGATACAGCCATAACCGCATAAAAGCGCGGTGCGGTCCGAAAGGTTTCATCGAGCCCCTGCCGCCATCTCCACACATCCGAGATCGCGTATGCGGCCGATCCCGCTAACGTAGGAATCGCCAAACACCCAACGCCGACTATCCCCAATGCGAAGAGGAGCGAAGCGAACTCACCTGCAAGAGGTCGGAGTGCAAGTGCCGCGTCTTTCGATGATTGAATCTCGGTAATGCCTGCAGGATGGAGCGTCGCCGCGGTCGTTAGGATAATGAAGTACATCACGAGATTAGAGAAAAACGTACCGACGCCAACATCAAGGCCCCGATTGAGGAGACGCTGTCTGGGAATCCCTGTTGCAGGCAACAGTCCCATTCCTTTTCGCTGCAGCAATAGTTGGTCTTCTACCTCCTCCGATGTCTGCCAGAAGAAGAGGTACGGACTAATCGTTGTTCCAAGAATCGCCACCAGAGTCGCCCATCCGAGATCTGTCTCCGGAAAGGATGGAAGACAGGTGTCATAGAGGACCGCTGGCCAGTCAATATCGATCAGGAACGCCGTAATCACGTACACAAAGAGCGTGCTCACCAACCACCTCAGATACCGTTCGATCTGCTCAAATCGGAGGACGATCGTTGCGTAAGTTATTCCAACACCAAGAGGGCCAACGAAAAATTCAGAAGGTATATCGGTTATGACCTCAAGAGCATCACTCATCCCCGCGAGGTCCGCTCCAACGTTGATGGTGTTTGCAACCAGGAGCGCCACTGCCACTATCATAACGAGGCTTCGGGGGTACTTCCGCTCAAGAGCCCGCGCGAGCCCAACTCCAGTGACCATTCCAATGCGCGCGCACATCATCTGAACCGCTGCCATAAGGGGCCACGTAAGGGGCGCTGTCCAGAGGAGCGCGGTGCCGAGTTGCGCACCCGCAATCGAATAGGTGGCGATACCAGAGGGATCGTCATCAGCGGCACCGGTGATGATGCCGGGGCCAATCGAACGAATGAGGGGGGTCTCTTCCGGTTGCTGTGCCTCCTGCTCTAAAGCCCAGTCCATACGTTACCTTACATGGCTGCTTGTTCGTTGAATCTCATTTCTAGCTTAGCGCTACCGGCAGCTGTAGCATAAGGAACATGGATCTTTATATCAGCCGAACTCTGCACAAAGCCCCAACGAACGACGAGCCCAGTCGTAGCAATGCGCTAGCTGCTTGGCACGAGACTTCGCCGCCCTGGGGTGGCGAGTGGCGGTCATTCTTCAGCAGCTTTAGTCGCTGCGTTGAGCTACAGCAACCGGGTGTGACGGTTACCGATCTGTACGGGTGTACAGCTGGAGAGACAACATCAACCGTTCCCCAAGTGCGAGAGGCTCTGCAGGCGGCCATGGAGGCAGGCCTGGTTCTCCGGATTCTCGACGAGAGGCCTGACGGCACTCGAGAGTACTACGGCTTAAATCCCGATTCATGGTTGCTTTCAAAGATAATGGAAAGGCCCTGTGAGATTAGACCACCCGCGACGAATGATGAAGCTATACAGGCCGTGCGACGCTTCTCCGAGCTATCGTTCACCGATCTCGCTGTGGCATGCGGATTTGACGGTTCGAGTCTAACGCCGACGAGAGTGCTCAGTTTTTTTTGCAGCGGCCCTTACCATCTAACCGAAATCTATATGAGCCCCAGGCTGTATCCGGACGGAGTCTCATCGTTCTACTTTCCGGTTCGAACTTTTATTGATGCAATCGTTCAGCAGGGAGTGTCCTCAGGAGTTCTTCGAGAAAGTAACGACGAACATGGACGGGAGCTCTACTCGGTCGCACCTGGAATCGCCGAGCTCCTGCCTCCCAGCGCCGTTGAACATCATGATCCACGCTAATTCAATGTCTTACACCTCAATTCTCGGCGGAATCCATCTATACCGGCTCGGCACACCGTGCTAAGGTTTGCAGCCTTGGAGGTGCTTGAGCAACCTCCTCTGTACTTATCTCTTTTACGAGACGGCCCTTCTTTCCCACTTCTTTGGGTATAGCGGAAGGTCCTCGATGGCCAACAAAAACGGCGCTTCTTAGCCGTCTGTACGCATCAGACAAGCATTCTGAGGGGAGTGTGGTTGCCACCTCATCTCCGGGATCTCCCTTGTCTCTGCTGAATTGCAGCGCGTGGCCATCACTTATTCAACACAGCGCGACAGACGCCTACGTAGGCGCGAGGTCGTTTTGAAAGGGCGATTGCGAGCCCTGTAGGATATTTTTTTCAGTACGAATACTATGTCATTCTCGACTCCCGAGCCGACGACCGCGCGTGCGCCAATTCAACTTGGATTAGTGCACCTAGACTCAAGCGAACCAACACACGACATGTGGACTGCGGGCCTTACTCCCCCGCCTCGGCACACCTTTCTTGAGGGCGATAAAAGCCACAAGAGTCGTGTCCCGGGACATTCTCCGCTCGACCTTCATGTCCCCCTCTTTACGTATCTCTCCTCCCCCAAGGATCAATTCGTTATTCCGAGCTCGATCCGCGCGCTCGTGATTGACTTCGATGGCACCACGATAAAGATCAACTACTCGGAGGGACAGCGCCAGGAGGCGTACCGGACTGCGATTAAGCAACTAGTCAAAGACGATCACGGCCTTGATCTGACAGATCACCAGGTCGATGCATACCACCGCGCTGGTGTTAATAATCCAGAGAATGTGATGGCCAAACTTATCGCCGAGGAGATCAGTAGAAACCACGGATTCCTGATCGATCATGCCAAGATGTACGCTCTGTGGCTCGCACAATGCGACGCTCAGCTCCACGCTCATGAGGCACGCTTCGGGAGGCCCGTGCGGTCTGCTCTCGTTCCTGGCATGGAGCAGCTCATCGACAACGCGAACAATCGCGGCATTCCAGTCTCCGTGTGCACGGCGGGAGACAACCAGTTTGTTGAGCCACTTCTACACAAGACTGGGATTATGCCACGTCTTCACCGGCCGGCGAATGTCTTCATCAACAGGCATCCAACGATTCAATCAAAGCCAGCGGGCGACCCGTATGTCCTCGCTGCGAGGCTCTTAGGGGTCGATCCATCTCAGATGCTGGTTCTCGAGGATACAGCCACTGGAGCACTCGCCGCTCTGCGAGCCGGGGCCAAGGTACTGTTACAACCGTCGGGCGATCGAGAGCAAACGCTCAGGAAGGTGCTCTACCATGTGCGCAAGGATCACCCAGACTGGCTTGAGGGGCGTCCCGGGGCGATCTCGGTACTCTCAAAAGACAGGGGATGGCTGCAAGTAGCATTTCCGGAGCAGGAGTAGGGAGTAAACCCCTAGCAGGGTGGTAAAAAACGATTTCTCTTCCGGCTTTCGATAGTTTAATCCGCTCCTTTTCTCAGAGACGGCGCGTACGCTCGGACGGCGTTTTATGTTCTTAGATCATACGAGGATTTGTTCTCGGGCGGCGCGACAAGCTCTCAAAGTGCAACCTTGCGCTCATGATACTTTCAAATAAACGCCGGCCGTAAAAACGATAACGCAGCCATTTCATTTGGCTATTAGGAACGGCTCCAGGGTGTTGAGAACCACCCCGCCACTCCTTTGGCTGATTGAGCAACTGTCGTTGCAGTCATGTTCTGGTCGATTCGACCCATGTGAGACCCTCTTGTTATATGTTTTAAGGGTCTTCGAGGTTTTTAGTGGGTGCTTTTTGATGATATCGGGCCGTTCACGTTCACGCGCACGTAATAACCTCGTTTTTAGCTGGAAACTCAGCGGGTTATGCCGTAGCTCTGCCCCGCTACTACCCACTAATTCCGCCGATGAGCCTGTTTTAAAAACATACTAATCGCACCTCTTGTTGAACGTGGCTTGCGAGAAACTCGAGCTATCCCCCTGATTTCTTGCATCTTTTGAGATGCTTTCAACGCATACTGCTGCGTTACTACTACCGCGCGCTCTCTGAGAAAAATACTGCGCGGGTCGTTCGCGGAGCTAGAAGCTCCGCGGTCCGCTTCTACGCCGTAGCTGCGTAACACCGAAGGTGGAGGTTTGGCCTACTACCGCGCGCTCTCTGAGAAAAATAATGCGCGGGTCGTTAGCGGAGCTAGAAGGTCCGCGGCCCGCTCCTACGCCGTAGCTGCGTAGCACCGAAGGTGGAGGTTTGGCCTCGTTTCGTCAAAACGCTTACAAACCCACAATATCGCTTTGCAGTAGGTCAATGAGCCCATCGAATGAGCCGTTTGACATCACGCAGATAACATCACGTACAGCAGCATCATCTCCATCGCGGGCGATTCCTTGCCACACGTACTCACGTATGCGGGAAACATCATCAAGACACACCGATGGCACCCCCGAATCAGTTACGTTCTGGCTGAGCTCTGCGACATCTATCAGATCTATTCCTGCATCGATCGCGCGCGCCACAACGTTTTTGAATACAACGGAATCCGCCTTTTGGAAGGCTCGTATATATTCCTCTTGAAATACTTTGCGACGAGAGGTGTTCGAGCGTGGCTCAAATATCGCCCAGAGCCGAGCCGATGGGAACGCTTCGCGAATTGCATCGACGGTCTGCGCTACCGCTGTTGGGTGGTGGGCAAAATCCTCGATCAAGAGAACTCCGTTCTTTGCAGCGCGGATCTCCTGACGACGCTTCACCGAGCGAAACTCTGCGAGAAATGATAGTGTCTTATTCAGGTCCAAGCCGATGGTCTGAGAAACGATTAAGCCCGCGAGCGCATTGCGCGCATTATATTCACCTACCATCGGCAGCAGGAACGACAACTCGCCGATTCCGGGGCCACGCACCCGAACCCTCTGCGACAAGCCCTCTGCAGCACGATCTGTAATTACATAGTCAGCTTCGGGATCCCGCCCAAAGGTCACAATCCGACACTGGGATGCGGGTCGCCATTGCTGAACAAGTCGCTTAACTATCGGAAAGTCGATGCAACAGATCGCTGTTTTGGCCGGACCCAAGGAAGTTACAAGCTTCGAGAACTCCGCTTCAATGACCTCAACGCTCGAGTAAATATCAGCGTGATCGTACTCAATAGCATTCACGACCACGGTGTCTGGAGTGTAGAAGGAAAACTTCGGCACCTTTGCGAAGAACGCACTATCGTACTCATCCCCCTCAACAACTGAAAAGCGCCCCGTTCCAACTGCCAAGCTCTGCGGTAATCCTTGCGCTACACCCCCTACAAAGTACGACGGATCCTCTCCGTGTTGCAGGAGGAGCGTTGCAATAAGCGCCGTCGTTGTGGACTTTCCGTGAGTGCCCGTTACAACGATCGAATGCTTACCAGCGATCGCAACTTCTTGTAGGATCTTCGGGAAACAGGTGTAGGGAAGATCTCTCTTCTCAACGACATCCACCTCAACATTACCGTAGCTGATCGAGTTCCCAATCACTACCAGATCTACGGCATCAGGCACGTTCTCGGACGCATAACCAGCTGATACCTGGACCGATGACTTCGCAAGGAGGCTCTTCATCGGTTCCCAGAAATCTTTATCACTTCCAGAAACCTTATAGCCACGCTCCGACAGGGCGATCGCTATCTGTGCCATCGCTACACCACACACCCCAACTACATGGATTCGAGCACCTGCTCGAAGAGTGTGAAGACTGGTTGTGCGCGCAACGGAGAAGAAATCTTTCGGCATGACCGTTCCACTAATTAAACATCATCGGGTACAGGAGCTTGAAGCGTGGAATCTGAACGGTAAAAAAGCCGCCCGTCTTTCGGCTGAAAATGTAGGTGCCATACATCGCGCCTACGGGGTCGCGAATAACTGTTGAACTGGTGTACTCGAAGGTTCCACCGGGCTCAAGAATTGGCTGCACACCAACAACGCCAGGGCCCTGAACCTCATTGATCTGCTCACCAGCGGATTCCACGAACCAGTGCCGCTCAAGAAGCTGCACCGTCGCATCTGACTTATTCTCAATACGAATGGCGTACGCGAATACGTAGGAGCTCTCTGCGGGAGAGGACTCTTCCACAAGAGGCGTTGGCTCTACTTGAACCGTTATCTGGGCAGTCGTCTCCGTAAAAATGCTCACAATTTCATAGTTTATACGAGGTCTGCGCGGGTGGAAAGAAGCTTCGAGAGTGTGCCAACAATAACCACGTAGGGAGGCTCCATCAAAGGTCGCGAGTCCGGGAAAATAAGGGGGCGCCTTCATGTGCCGTTGCACGTTTTCATTCCCTGCATTCTACGCTACATACACCTACACGATGTTACGAACCCTACGCCCCCTACGAAAATACCGCGGTGAGATAGACCTGCGCGCACTCGCCCCCGAGATTCGAAAGGCCTGGCGGAGCGTATGCCACACGGGCCACTGGGCCCCATTTCGAGCCCTAAAACACTCTGAACAGATCCGGGAGATGAAGGCTATTTCCGTCTCAGCCGGGGGGCATGCCATATCCGCGCAGCTTCCGCCACAGGCGGACCTAGCAGCCCTGGAGGCCCTCTGCCGTACGGTTCTGCCGTGGAGGGTTGGGCCGTACCAGCTCGGAGATATCTGCATCGATTCAGAGTGGCAGTCGTGGAGG